>NZ_JBHZPE010000006.1:0-147628 GCF_042787985.1 Peribacillus sp. YIM B13481 | reverse complement strand
TACGTTCCAATCAACGGCCAAATTGTACAACTCATAAAAAATAGACAAACTCGATTTTCATCGAGTTTGTCTACAGTTTGAAACAACTTCCTCACGGAAGTTGTTTGAGTGCATACGAAACATAGCAAAATATAAATGTATTCACCATTTTTCAAATGTAAATGTACTTATTTAGTTTTCAACCGAATTCGTTCTCCCACTCTCTTTATGGGTTTCACATTATTAAGTTTACTCCAAAGGAAACGTACCCCAGGATTACTCAAAAGCCTTGAAATCGACTGCTTGCGTTTAATCTTTTTCAACATCCCTTGTTTCTCTTGAATTCCATTATAAACTCGTTGGCTATTGGAATGATCAATGTAGGGAAGATACATTTCTCTTAAAAGACCAAAGCCTTCTTTTTCTTCAAAACCGGTTTCTGTATAATCTTTAATGGTCGATATCAACTTTTCTGTAGTGAAAACTTGATCACCAAATAACTCATGATCTAAATCCATATAACTGCCTTGATACTTATTGTATGTTTCTAGATCGAATTGGTAGAAAATGACAGGCTTTTTCTGATAAAACATATCCCACGCAACACTTGAGTAGTCCGTAATCAACATGGAAGTTTGCATTAATAAGGAATTTAAGTCCTGTTCATTAGAAATGATGATCCTATGATTATTATTTGAAAAATGGTCAATAAAGTCTTCGAATTTAGGATGCAAATAAAAATACAGCGTCAAATCATGTTGCTCCAATAGCTGGCTCAATTCTTTAGATTGTAAAAACGTCCTGAACACTTGAACATACTCACTTTTTTCCACTTCCTCAAAAGGCAAGTTTTCAAGCCAAACACGCCATGTCGGCATTAATAAGATACTTTTTCCCTTAGACTTATTTTCTATGACATCCCATCGCGGCAGGCCACTTACAATAAGTTCCTTTTTACTATAGCCGAAATGGTTCTGGATGATTTTTCCTTCAGCAGGTGAAGAAACGACAAAAAGACTTGGTGCATTAATGCTTGATTTTTTAAAGATGCTATTAAGTTTCTTCAAACCAATAACACCATGTTGTAAAAAGACAAGCGGCTTATAATTCATCGCTTTTCTAATGCGGCCCTTTTGAATGCGTATGTCGTACGCATGCCCTTTTGTTTCAGAAGACACTAGCAGCTGAGCAGAAAACATGTAAACCATATATTTAAAGCTCATGAATTCAACAACTCTATTTCTCATGCCTTCCAATTTCGGATAATCTTCTGAATCAGGCTTTATAATATAATAAGCTTGTTGATGCTTATGATTTTCATAAATATATTTAAAGAAATAATAACCGTTATCTTGGGCCCTATCAGCCGTTTTCTCGTAAATCAACCAAATATTTTTTTTCATATAATAAGGACGAAGAATATTAAAAACCCAAGAAGCAAGAATTTCTTTAAAAAAGTACATATTGGATTCGTATTCTGTTTTTTCCTTATAAGTTAATGCCAATGTACCTGATGCCGTGATATATGGATAAATCCAAAAACCGTTATCAAAAGTATAGGACATTCCAAAAAGTCTTTTATTCAACTTTCTTGATGCCGACCACGTAGGATTCTTAAATCGAATATAATGATCATTCCCATCAACCCTGACTAACAAATAAAAATCATAATAAAACGGGCGCAATTCCATTGTATCAACATCGATTTCAAAAGAAAGCTTATCTTTCCCTTTCACCTGGAACAAATACTGCTTGTCCTCGGATATATCCCTCGGCTTTAAGACTAGTCCGACCATTTCATATTCCCTTTTCATTTCAAGGCGTACGGTACCAGTCAGGAAGTTACCTTTAAAATTTAAAGACATCAGCGACATTTTTGCTGAAAGAACCTCATCCGACAGGTGGATCGGTTGTTTAATCACGATGCTTAAACCACCATTTCTGGTGATGTAGGGGGTTATCACTTGAACGCCAATAGAGGGGATTGAATGGAAATACTCATTCTTTCCCCCGCTAATTTGTATTCGATGCAATTCCCCATTTTCTTCCACATACAATTTCCAGCGTGATGCCGCTTGATAATATTCTGCGTTAAAGCTTTTAAGGTCGATTACCATTTTTGAATCGATTATATCCGTATCGAATGTCCATCTTATTTTCATGCTTTCTTCAATGCCAATGATTTTCACTGGATGGGGATTCTTGAAATGAAAGGAGATTTTTTCATCTTTACATACTAGATGATCCACCGTGATTATCTTCTGTCCCATAGGCCGCGAACCCCCCTTTCATTCAGATTCATTAAATGATCTCTTAATGAAAAAGCCAGCTTCCTAGTTATTTTTTTGCGTTTTGCAAAGCGCCACATCTTTCTCAGCAATGTCACCTTTGTGAGTTTTTTATAAAAAGAAACTTTTCTTGGCTTTAATCTTTTTTCATTCTTTAAAATATTATTATAAATACGTTCACTGTTTTGATTGTCGATATTAGCGAAGTATTGACTTCTTTTCTCTTTAAAGATTTCTTGTTCTTCAAAGTTGTTACGTATGCTATTTTCAATGGAAGTTAACAAATCATCCGTATTCAGTGCTTGATCCCCGAATAATTCTTTATTCATATCCATGTAGCTTCCTTGTAATTCCGTATATTCATCGAGATCGAACTGATAAAAGATAGTCGGTTTTTCAAGATAGTACATATCCCAAGCAACACTTGAGTAGTCAGTGATCAAGAGTGCCGATTCACGGATCAACTTGCTGATATTAACATCACCAAACTTGATTATCTCGATCTGATCACAAGTTGTATGGAATTGATCAATAAAAGGCTGAAATTTAGGATGGACATAAAACTTCAATTCCACCTGGTGTATCCGGAGCAAGTCCATCAATTTCTCCGAATTCAATAAACCGATATAACTTTTAAAGTAATTCGATTCAATGAATGCATCATTAGACACTTCATTAAGCCAATTCCTCCATGTAGGCATTAAGAAAATTTGTCGTTTTATTGGAGTTTCTTCTTTGTTTACGTCATCCCATCGACTTAAACCGGTAACGATGATATCCTTCTCGTTATATCCAAAATAATTTTTCACGATTTCTTTTTCAAAATCTGAAGAGGTAACGAACAAATCCACTTCCTCTGATGAACCCTTATTTAGCGTACTATCGATTTTCTTTAAACCCAGCACTCCATGTTGTAAAAAGACAATTCTCTTCCTTCTTAAATACTCAATCACTTTACCCTTTTGTACACGCCAAACATAAGAATGTCCCTTGGTTTCTGATGCGATGAGCAGTTTAGAGGCAAATAAATAGATCAAGTGTTTAAAGCTCATAAAGTGGATTACACGATCCTCAAACCCTTTAAGGTTAGCCATATCAGGAGAATCTTTTTTTATAATATAATAGACATTTCTCTCCGGTTGTTCATTATAGCAATATTTAAAAAAGTGATAGCCATTATCCTGTGCGGTTTCTGACAACTTCTCGTAAACAAGCCAAATATTTTTATGATCATAATACCTATTAAGCATCTTATAAACGAAGTAGGATATTTTTTCTTTCCACTTGAAAATTGGTGCTTCATAAACGCTTTTCATTCTGTATGTTAACGCAAGAGAGTTACTTCTTGTAATGTAAGGATATACAACATGGTCGTCCTCTTTTGAATATGAATAATCATTAATAGTCCTATTCAATTTTTTACGGACATTTTCTGTTGGACGTTTAAGTTTTAATTC
This sequence comes from Peribacillus sp. YIM B13481, assembly GCF_042787985.1. Classification (NCBI taxonomy): domain Bacteria; kingdom Bacillati; phylum Bacillota; class Bacilli; order Caryophanales; family Bacillaceae; genus Peribacillus; species Peribacillus sp. YIM B13481. The sequence continues at coordinate 143,904 of NZ_JBHZPE010000006.1, read as the reverse complement.
GTAATCCTCACCTTCTACGTCAACCAATACATAAAAATCCCAATAAAACTGTTCAAATTCGTGCTCGTCCAAATTGACTTCAGATAATATGCTCTTCTTCTTTAAAGTCACGGGAAGTCGCGTAAATGCCTCATTGTTACGATGCTTAAGTAACATTCCCTTTACTTGATAACTTTGAGCGTCTGGCAAAGAGAGTATTATTTCGATTTCAAGTATCGATTTTTTTAGAACAACATTCTTAATCAGAATTTTTGACTTTAATTTTTCATGCCGAAGTGCAAACTCTGTACCAATAACAAAGGAGAGTTCATTCCGGGCTGTTAAATAAGGTGTAAAAACATTCTCTTCATCTGCCTGAATCGAAGGTAAATATCTTTCTTCCATAGGAAGTTTCTTTTGGTCGTAAAAACCAACCCGATTCAATTCCATTACATTCGCATACGTTATCTCAATGAAAACATCCCACCTTGATGGAATTATCCCACTTCTAATAAATGGCTCCAAATTCGAATGGACTTCAATTTGTCGGGAGTTTATTTTTAGAATCGATGGCACTCGATGCATTTCTCCGCTTTTTCTATTTTTAATAACTACGTACGCGGAATTAACCTCGGCATCTTGGATATCTTCCATGGAAAAAGATAATTCATATTCATGGAAGCTTAAGTCATGTATTGGCAGTCTATTCTTCGTAATATAGAAACGAGCTTTATTGACGTCTTCACTTTCACCCAATAGAATTCCCAACTCAGCTTTAGGCGAGATATAAGCCATGGCGTGAGTTTTCACCAGTTCAAGAGGTAGCTGCTCCAATTGAGGAAATGCAAATGTTGATATGGGTTTTAATTTACTTAACTGTACATCCCCGGCAATGACCTCTTTAACATAAACCTTCCACTTTTGACCATTTTTAAAAAAGATATCATTAAAGATTTTTTTCAAATCGATTATTAAAAGTTGTCCATCCTGTCTGAATTCATGCGTTTGAACCCATTCTGCTGATGTGCTTTTTTCAAAAACAACGGAAGTGGGCTGACAGGAAGGCTCCATCAATCGAACGAGAAGATGGTCACCCTTTATTTCAAGTTCATCAAAATATCGTGTTTTAATGCTTTCCAATGAATTAGCCAACGGATCCATTTCGTAAAAGGAAAGCTCACTATGTCTGTGAACAAGGTTGGAATTGAACTGAAGTTTGTATGACTTTAAAACCTTGCCGATTTTCGCTTCAACATACAAGTTGGCAGAGGAAGGAATTTCAGCAAGTTTTGATAAATCCACTTCTATTGTATTCCTTTCACCCTGCACGGCTCCAATTGCTGAGGTGCACTCGGTTGCAGGATCATATATAGTCAGAAATAGCTTACCTAACTCTCCTTCTTCATGGAAAAACCTTGCCTTTTCCCCCTCCACTTCCATAGCGGAGATGTATAAATTATCCGAAACCACTTTACAGGATGCACGAAATATGCTAGCTGAATTGCCATACATTATACTTAGGGTGTTTTTTTTGTTCAGAAAGATGATTGCAGTCTCGTTTTGTGAAATTTGATAATAAGAACGGGCGAACAATCGATTCTTCATTCTTTTTATAGTAGGTTTGACCAGTCTGAACAACTCTTGGTTCATTTTAAGCAAAATTGTATAAGTTGTCCTATGTACATCTGGCCAGTTCATATTATCAAGTGAAATGGTCAAACAGGTTTCCTCATTCAAACTTTTACAAATTACTTTATCGTAAATATGTTCTTCTTTCGTTTCATTATCTTGCAATATTATATCGGCTGATTCTATATTTTCATTTATGATTATTTCAATCTTTGAGCCTATTAAGTTAAAACTGGTTGCATGAATTGTTTCCACTAGTTGATCACCTTTTTTTCAATGTAATGTAGCTTGTTCATACTCTATGACTATCATACTATAAAAAGCAGCCCATTTTTAATGAAACTGACAATCCCTCGTTTAAATAAATATTCAAATAATTTCATGAATTTAAACAATATGCCTCTTTTTATCATATTGTGAATTGCATACTTTTAAACATATGATTATACCAAATCACGTGAACATCAACAAAGCGGCCCGAGGCAAACGCGTTTAAATTTTGCTTATTTTAGAAATTCATTTCTATTCACCCGATTAGCTTTTACATCCTATGCATTACTCTCGTATTCTCACGGAGTTCGGATCCTTTTTCTTTCCATACTGTCTATCCCCTGAATCTACCTATGGTCACGCAATTTCCGTTTGCGTATTAAGTCTTTTTTAGAAAATTATAAAGACCCAAGATTTAACTCCTACACTCTTCCATGAAAACGGCAAGAAGCGATAACCCCTTGCCTTCAATCGAAAATCCCCCTTATTTCATTCATTCTCCCTTGCACTCAAAATATTTCCTTTAGTATTGATGTAATGATATGCTCCGAATCCCATTCATGCTCAGATATCTCGATAAGGGGATATCGATTCGGTAAAACGGGTTGCTGGATCTCATGAACGGTCAGTCCTTGATGATGTAAACGCAAAATTTCACCACGGAGGTTTTCCAAATAATCTAGTTTTTTTCGGAACATTTCCTTTCCATCCGGAACATGCCCGGCATGACAGCAATACACTTCTCCAAAATCATATTGGAGTAATCTTTTTATAGAATCGATGATGATCGGGACAGACTCTTCCCGTAAGACAAGCTTTGTTTTTGGTGTTACGAAAAGATCTCCGGAAAAGAGCATGCCATTACTGTGATTCAAATACACCATATGGTCCTTCGCATGACCAGGGGTAAAAATCGGCTCCCACTTTTGGGTGCGGGAATGAATGGCCTTCCCTAGCGGCTCAGCCTTAAAGGCGTCTCTCTTCCCCCAAAATATTTTGCGATACTCAGGATATTCAGCATCCTTCGCACAAGCATCGACCGACATCGGATGAATGAATATCGGAACCTTTTTATGTTCCATTATCCAGGCTGCGCCCCCCGTATGGTCCTCATGATAGTGTGTCAGCGCCACTAAATCGAAGTCTGCGGACTCATAGAATGGAACAAGCCCTTCCAATAATATCTGTGCACCTGTATCTATCAATAGACCATCCGTTAAAAAAACATAAACACTCATCCCCGACTTGCCGCTAGGAGTCCCGTGCACACAAACCACATCATTTACTGTCTTTATCTCTATCATGAATTTACTCCCCATTATTGGAAAAAATAGTTTCATCTTCCTTTTTCACATTATTATAATAAATGTATTATCTCTTTACCCTTTTGACAAGAAAATAATGGAATAATTAACCTGGATGGAAAGGCTTGATAATTGTCATTTAGCCCATTTTTAGAGGAATGGTTTTTAACGATAAGCACGGAACAAAAAGCAGGCGCAAGCCGAGGGCGGACCACCCGCGGAAAGCAAGTGCCTTTTGTTCCAATCAACGTTCAAATTACAAGCCATAAAAAAACTGTAGGCAAACTTGAACTGCCCCGTAAATGTTAGACACCAAACTAACATTTACGGGGTGTTTTTCTATGGCTAAATTTTCTGCCGAACAGAAAATATTTATTACGCGTCTTTACCTAGAAGGAATGCACTTTCCCTTCTCGGAAAAACTGGCAATATCCTATCCTATTCTTTTGAACTTTATTCTTTTTCGCTATAATGATATGGAAAGGGAGAAAGAAGGTGGAAACGATGCTTGAAAATCTCAAACAAAAATTCCCGAACGCTCTTACCAATAAAAAGGATACTAATGATTTTACTGACTATGTTTGGTTCGAAGACTCAAGAAGTATACTTGGCATTCCCCGTTCAGAAATCACAGCTGAAGAAATCCGTTTATTGGAACTGCTTTTTGTTCCTTCCATAAACCAAAATAACCTCAATACGTTTCCAGGCACATCATGGAAAACTTTTTTATCCGAACCGAATGCACCATTGCCTTTAACAAGCTGGGAGAATGTTCGATTCATTCATTTCAAGCTTACTCATGCTGATTATTCCCACTCCGATTTTGAAGACGCCTTCCTCGCTTTCGTTCCATCTGACGCAGCCATTGTCTGGGAAAATGAAACGGCAGGAATCTTAATTGAAACGGTCAAGGATGAATCTTTATCAAATAAAGAACTAATCGCCATTTCTTCCACGCTTGAAAGTGACTTTTATGTAAAGACCCGAATGTTCACCGGGCGCTTTCACCCAGTAAATCAAGACCTGCATCATCATAGGAATCAGGAGAAAAAATGTTTTGATTTGGCACAGGTACATCTGCCGGATCTAAAGGTGGCTGATTTGGCAGACATCATCCCCCATTCTTTAATAAATGACCTATCCGTTACGAATTCAAAGTGGTATATCAATGAGATTCTCGGCAAGACCAAACAGGATACTGAACTTATCAAAACGATTAAAACGTATATCGAATGTAACTCCAATGCTACCTATGCCGCCAAACAGCTTTATATACATCGGAACAGCTTACAATACCGGATAGATAAATTCACTGAAAGAACTGGTCTCGATATTAGAAACTTTCGTCACGCCTTGACTGCGTACTTGATTATATTAATGAATGATTAATTTTCATCAAAAACAGGGATCATCATCCATTTTTGTGCAATGTGCCCATACTTTTTTCTAAACTGATAGCTTAGACTATAGTTAATTAGTACAAGTAATCAGGAGTTTAAAAGGGGGATTTTTCATGGCAGAGTTAATATTAGATCATATATTCAAGATTTATGATAAAAAGGTAACCGCTGTTAAAGACTTCAACCTTCGAGTTGCCGATAAGGAATTCATAGTTTTTGTGGGACCTTCAGGTTGCGGTAAATCGACGACATTAAGGATGATTGCCGGACTGGAAGACATTTCCCAAGGGGATTTATATATAGACGGCAAGCGAGTCAATGATGTCCCTCCGAAAGATCGTGATATTGCGATGGTTTTCCAGAACTACGCCTTATATCCCCATATGTCCGTCTATGACAATATGGCATTTGGATTGAAGCTCAGGAAAACACCAAAAGCGGAAATCAAGCAAAGGGTCAATGATGCTGCAAGGATCCTCGGACTTGAAGAGCTGCTAAACAGGAAACCTAAAGCCCTTTCCGGTGGTCAGCGCCAGCGTGTGGCACTTGGCCGTGCAATTGTAAGGGACGCAAAGGTTTTTTTGATGGATGAGCCACTATCCAATCTCGACGCAAAGCTGCGGGTTCAAATGCGGGCGGAAATCGCTAAACTACATAAACGGCTGGACACCACGACAATATATGTCACACATGACCAAACAGAGGCAATGACAATGGCGACACGCCTTGTCGTAATGAAAGATGGTGTCATCCAACAGGTCGGTGCACCAAAGGACGTTTACGAGAAACCCATTAACGTTTTCGTCGGCGGTTTTATCGGATCGCCTGCCATGAACTTCTTCACCGGAACATTAAAAGAAGGCACGATTAAAATTGGTGCACAAACGCTAGAAATACCAGAATTGAAGATGAAAATGCTGCGTGATCAAGGATATGTCGGAAAAGATATAATCCTTGGCATCCGTCCGGAGGATTTCCATAATGAAGGAGTTTACTTCACGGAGTCCCCAAACACAACATTCACAACCCAAATTGATGTAGCCGAGCTCATGGGCGCGGAGATCATGCTTTACTCCACATTAGAGGGCCAGGACTTCGTCGCACGGGTCGATGCCAAGAATATTATCCAGGCAGGCGAGAAAATCAAACTTGCCCTTGACATGAATAAAGCCCACTTTTTCGATAAAGGGACCGAACATCGCATTTTAGTTGAAGAAGATGAACAGATGCAGGAAAGCATGAAGTTATCTGCTAATTAAACGCAAAAAGACCCGTTCATGAATGGGTCTTTTTCGTTTATTCAAATAATATCTAAGGGGCAAATCCTATTCCTGGACCAAAACCACTTCATCATGTCCGCATTCAGAGCATTTCATGAGATGCGGGCATTGGCCTTTTTGAAGGGATTGAGGGTATCCGTCGTTTTCTTTAAGTGTGTCGATATCCATATAAGCACTGTAATCATCAGCGTAATCCATGAATTTCCCTTTATCATCAAGATCACTGCTGCACTCCGGGCAATTTACATGAATTTTTCTTAGACCGTTGCAAAGCGGGCATAAAGACATTGTTTTTCCTCCTGTCCCCGATACTTTTCCATTATTTTAACATATGGGAACACCCTCCCTAAAACCAACGGGAGGGTACTCCTATGCAATTATTTATTAACCATGTCAGCAGGATCTACCCATGCTTTGAATTCAGCTTCCGTCAGGAATTCTAATTTCAACGCCGCTTCTTTTAACGTAGAGTTGTCCTTGAATGCAGTTTTGGCGATCTTGGCTGCTTTTTCATAACCAATATGCGGGTTCAATGCTGTTACCAACATAAGTGAACGGTCTACATTTTCTTTGATTTTATCTTCATTTGCAGTGATGCCAACTGCACAATTAATGTTGAAAGAGTGAATGCCTTCCGTCAATAATTTCACCGTTTGCAGGAAGTTAAAGATGATGACTGGTTTGAATACATTCAGTTCAAAGTTACCTTGGCTTGCTGCAAAGCCAATCGTAGCATCGTTACCCACAATTTGTGTCGCAATCATGGTAAGCGCTTCACTTTGTGTAGGATTGACTTTACCTGGCATGATGGAGCTGCCTGGCTCGTTTTCAGGAATGGCAATTTCGCCGATTCCGCTTCTAGGGCCACTTGCCAGCCATCTGACATCGTTCGCAATTTTCATTAAATCCGCTGCCAATGCTTTCAACGCACCGTGTGCGTAGACGATTTCGTTATGGCTTGTCAATGCATGGAACTTATTATCCGAAGTGACGAAGGGATGTCCTGTATCTGCTGCAATTTGTTTGGCGGAAAGTCCTGGGAATTCTTTTTTTGTATTGATTCCCGTTCCTACAGCCGTTCCGCCTAGGGCCAGGTTCAATAATTTTTGGCTGCTTTCCTGAATCATCGCGAGATCTTTATCGAGCATCGCTTTCCAACCGGAAATTTCTTGTCCCAAAGTCAGTGGTGTTGCATCTTGAAGATGTGTCCGGCCAATTTTCACGACATCCCAAAATTCTTTTTCTTTTGAATCGAAAGTATCACGAAGTGCTTTGATGGCAGGAACCAATTTTTCAGCGACTTCCATAAAGGCTGCAATATGCATGGCGGTCGGGAAAGTATCATTGGAGCTTTGTGCCTTGTTAACATCATCATTCGGGTGAAGGGTTTCGGATTCACCATTTTCTTTTAACCATTCATTCCCTTTGTTAGCGACCACTTCATTCACGTTCATATTACTTTGCGTACCGCTTCCCGTTTGCCAAACTACAAGTGGGAAATGTTCATCAAGCGTACCTTCAAGGATTTCGTCGCAAATCTTAACGATGGCATTCTTTTTAACCTCCGAAAGATCACCAAGATCATAGTTCACCTTTGCCGCAGCTTGTTTAACGTATGCAAATGCACGAACTAATTCAATCGGCATTTTTTCGTTACCGATTTTGAAATTGTTACGGCTTCTCTCCGTTTGTGCACCCCAATATTTATCGGCAGGAACTTTCACTTCACCCATCGTATCTCGTTCGATTCTGTATTCCATGTGTTCTCCTCCTATTGTTTGCACTATTCATCGAAGACCATATGTATATGAAATGAATAATGTCATATTATTCTTTCTCTCTATACATTGTACAAACTTTATTTTTTTAATGCAAAAATAACCGGCCATGCCTCCCCCTTTTTCTTTAAAATCCATTTAATATCGTGTTTATCCCTGGACCCATGAAAATTTTGGATATTCTTTTTAGACACATAAAGTGTTGGCACCGCTAGTCTCCAATTGCCCTATTCATGAAAATCAAAGCATTATCATCCAAAATGTTCTTGACAGTATTTTATATATATAGTAAATTCAAAAGAAATTGAATAATCTAAACTCTTATCGAGAGAGGTAGAGGGAATGGCCCGATGACACCTCAGCAACCTTCATTTGTTTCAAACCAATGAAAAGGTGCTAATTCCACAAGTTTGTGAACTTGGAAGATAAGAAGAATGACTCGTCCCTATTTAATCAAAGTCTTCTTCTTAAAGAAGACTTTTTTTTATTTTATTTAACTAAAAAGGAGCAGTGAAAACTATGTACAAAACTGAAACATATCTTGCTCAATTAGGAAATCGCAGTGAAACGGCGACAGGAACAGTCAATCCGCCAGTATACTTTTCAACAGCTTTTCGCCATGAAGGAATCGGCCAATCGACTGGATTTGATTATACAAGGACAGGTAATCCTACACGCCAACTATTGGAACGATCCATCGCCGATCTGGAAAAAGGCGACCAAGGGTATGCCTGCAGTTCAGGAATGGCAGCCATTTCTACTATACTGGCCTTATTTAAATCAGATGATGCATGGATTGTCAGCGAAGATCTTTATGGCGGTACATATCGTCTGTTGGAACAAGGGTTTAAGAAATGGGGATTGAAGTGCGACTATGTAAACACTTGTTGTTTGGAGGATATTGAAAAAGCCATCACTCCTCACACGAAAGCCATCTTCATCGAAACTCCCACTAACCCTCTTATGCAGCAAACAGACATTAGCGCCGTTGCAGCATTGGCCAAACGATTTAATTTATTGTTAATCGTTGATAACACTTTTTACACGCCTCTTATTCAACAACCCATCCTGCTTGGAGCAGATATTGTGATCCACAGTGCAACCAAGTATCTCGGTGGTCATAATGATGTGCTCGCTGGACTGATCGTTGCTAGCGGCGCTGAATTATGTGATGCACTTGCCTTCCATCATAATGGCATGGGAGCTGTCTTGAGCCCATTTGATTCCTGGCTGTTGATGCGCGGAATGAAAACCCTGGCATTGCGGATGGAACGTCATGAAAAGAATGCCAAGATACTTGTAGATTACTTGTCGGAACATGATTGTGTTACAGATGTATTGTATCCAGGTAGAGGCGGCATGATTTCATTCCGTATCATTGATGAAGCGGCGGTCAACCCATTTTTACAATCACTCTCATTAATTTCGTTTGCAGAAAGCCTTGGAGGGGTTGAAAGCTTCATCACCTATCCTGCTACACAAACACATGCCGATATACCGCTTGAAGTCAGAACGGCGAACGGGGTTTGCAATCGCCTGCTGCGCTTCTCCGTCGGCATTGAAGACAGCGAAGATTTGATCCAGGACTTACAGCAAGCATTCGCACATGTAAAAAGGGAGGCACTACGATGACCACTCATGATTTCAGCTTTGAAACCAAATTACTTCATAATCAACATAAATTCGATCCTGCAACAGGCGGTGTGAGCGTCCCCATTCAGCACGCATCCACTTTCCATCAATCCGATATCGATCAATTCGGCAAATATGATTACAGCAGAAGCGGGAACCCAACTCGCGAAGCACTGGAAGATATCATTGCCGAACTTGAGGAAGGCACTCACGGTTTTGCCTTTTCATCAGGTATGGCAGCCATTTCAACAGCTTTCCTGCTGTTGTCTGCCGGAGACCATATCGTCATTTCCGAAGATGTGTATGGCGGTACGTTCAGGATGGTCACAAACGTTTTGACGCGTTTCAATATTGAGCATACATTCGTTGACATGACGGACCTTGAAAGCATTAAAGCGGCCATTCAGCCAAATACGAGAGCCATATACATCGAAACGCCTTCAAATCCATTACTTAAAGTGACCGATATTAAAGCAGTATGTGATATCGCGAAAAAAGCCGGTGCCTTAAGTTTTGTTGATAATACATTCTTGACCCCAGCATTACAAAAACCACTGAATCTGGGCGCTGATGTTGTCCTTCATAGCGCAACGAAATTTTTATCCGGCCATAGTGATGTGATAGCTGGACTTGCCGTAGTAAAAGATCCGGATTTGGCAGTAAGACTCGGTTCCCTCCAAAACTCCTTTGGAGCGGTTCTTGGTGTACAGGACGCCTGGCTTGTAATGAGAGGTCTGAAAACCTTGTCCGTTAGAATGGAACACTCCCAAAAAGGGGCAGAAAAGATTGCCGCCTACTTAAATGAGCAGCCTTTGGTGAAAAAGGTTTATTATCCTGGCCTGGCCGATCATCCACAGCACGAAATCCAGCAAGGCCAGTCGCTTGGTGCAGGGGCGGTCCTATCATTTGAATTGGAAAGCGAAGAAGTCTTCCGCTCTTTCGTGAACACTGTCGAGCTTCCTGTCTTTGCCGTAAGCCTTGGAGCGGTCGAATCGATTTTATCCTACCCGGCCAAAATGTCCCATGCTGCCATGCCTGCTGATGAAAGGGAAAAGCGAGGCATCACGAACAGCTTGCTCCGCCTCTCTGTCGGACTTGAAAATCCGGACGATTTAATCAAGGATTTCGATGCTGCCCTCGTAAATATTGCAAAAGGGGAAGCAATTGCTGCAAAATGATTAAAGGATGGGTGCCTCATAAATTATGGGCACCCACTTGTTTGCATCATTTTAATTCTTTTTCAACCTATTAATAAATAAAGGCCAACGATTTCTCGATGGCCTCTCTTTCATTTCTTCATATTATATTTATCCAAAAAGCGGTCCACCCGTCCGCCTTTTTCAGCAAACTTCTGCTTTCCAGTATAAAAAGGGTGGGTATCTGAACTGATCTCCACTTTTAATAACGGATACGTTTGCCCATCTTCCCACTCGATCGTTTCATTGGACGTTTTCGTGGAACCTGTCAAAAATTTATAACCACTGTTGGTATCCATAAATACTACTTGTCGATAATCGGGATGAATTTCTTGTTTCACTATTATCACCTCATTGTTAATATGGGTATATGTTAAACGTAATGATTACTATTATTGATCATTTTGCTTGAAGGTGCCAATAACCGGCACCTCCTTATAGTTTAATCTTGATTATCCATACTTATTCAATTGTGCTTCAACCGGCCATCCCGTTATGCGGACCGGCCTGCAGTTCATACATTTGATAATACTTCCCTTTTAATTCCATTAATTCTTCATGTGTACCTTGCTCGGAAATCCGCCCTTTATCCAGTACAAGAATTTGGTCGGCATTTTTAATCGTGGAAAGTCTATGTGCAATGATGAAGGTCGTTCTCCCTTTTTTCAGCACATCCATTCCCTCCTGGATAATTGCCTCGGTTTCAGTGTCGATGCTTGCAGTCGCTTCATCCAATATCAGAATCGCCGGATTGAATGCAAGAGCACGTGCAAAAGAGATGAGCTGCCGCTGTCCAGAAGATAACGTTCCTCCTTTTTCAATCACGGGTTCATCCAGCCCTAAAGGAAGATGCTTCAGCACTTTGTCCCCTCCTACATCTTTTAATGATTTTTCAACCATTTCCCTTGTGATGCCTTTATGATTCAGACTGATATTGGAAGCGATGGTGCCAGTAAATAAATAGGGATCCTGTAGGACGATTCCCATATGCTCCCTAAGCGTTTGATGGGGGATATCCAAAATATTCCTGCCATCAATTTTGATTTGCCCTTCGCTGCTATCATAAAAACGGAACAGTAAATTCATTATTGAACTTTTTCCTGATCCAGTATGGCCTACTAAAGCGACCGTTTCCCCTTGCTTAGCTGAGAAGGAAATGTCCTTTAACACATATTCTTCATCCTTATAGCCAAAAGAAACATTTTCAAATAGCACGTTTCCTTTGTATCTGGATATGTTTTCATCACTGACAGCCAATCCCTGCTCATCCAATAAACTGAATGCCCGCTCCCCTGCAACAAGTGCCTGTTCTAGGTTAGCGAACTGATTGACGATTCCGTGAAGCGGATGAAGCAGTCGGCTGATCAAATCAACAATTGCATACATCATTCCTAAAGAAATGGCTGAACTCGCTGTAAGGGAAATCCCGCCGAAATACCAGACGAATGCCATTAGCGCCAAAACCTTAATGACACCAATCAAGTTTCCACCCGTCAACGAATTCAAATGGAGCATTTTATTTTGATAGGAATAATGCTCCCGGTTCAAATTTTCAAATGTTTGCTTCGTTTCCTTTTCACGTCCAAATGCCTGAATGATGCTCATTCCAGAAATGGATTCATTGATCATCCCATTAATATCGCTGACCCGTTCCCTAATGATGTGATTATATTTCGAGGCGAATTTACGGTATACAGTCGTCCAGATAACGATGATCGGAATAAGTAAAAGACCAATGGTACCAACACGTGCATCCAGAATAAACAAAGCAATGAGAACGCCGAAGATATTAATTGTGCTCGAGAAAAAGTTGGCGAGCACGGTTACATATAATTCCCGGATCGCTTCCGTATCATTAGTGACCCTTGCTACAACTTTTCCCGCTGGCATATTATCGAAATAACGTATCGGTAAACGGGAAATATGCTTAAAAATATCATTTCGCATCTTCTGAATGATTCGGTTGGCCGCTTTCTGCAAATAAAAACTCTGCCCATATTGAAAAATGGAAGAAATGATGACAAGGCCAAAGTAAAAAGCCACAAGCTTAAGGATCCGCGGAATTTCCGGTTGGTAAAACCGCATCACTTCCTGACTGGTCAACTTCACTGCTTGCGCCCGTTGCTCTTTTCCGTCTTTCTTAATGATCAACGATTGGTTCTCCAAGGTTCTGCGTCCATCCATTGGTTCAGCTTCATTTACGAAGACAAATTGATTTCCAACCTGCAGAACGTGGACTTCCCTGCCTTTCTTCTCACCTTCAGTGAAGTAATCAGCCCGTTTATACCATTTTTCTTCATACTCCACAGCATCTTTTCCTTTAACCGTTTCATACCAGGAGGATTCGATGCCAAGTATATGTGAATCAATGATTTTCTTGGCAACGAACGGACCCGTTAAATCGGCCGCTACCGAAAGTGCCAGCATGATCAGGGCGCCAATGATCAATTTTTTATAAAGGGCAGCATAATTAAAAAGTTTCTTTACGACCTTCATGCCTTCACCTCCGTTCCTTCATCAACCTGCTGCCGCTCGTATTGCTCCCTATACCAGCCATTATCCTGCAGTAAATCTTCGTGAGTCCCCTCTTCGATGATCTCTCCGCCATCCAACACGATAATCCTATCCGCGTGCTGAACGGCTGATAAGCGATGGGTTGTGATGATGGTCGTTTTCCCTGCCCGTTCATTTTGGATATTTTCAATGATGGTCGTTTCCGTTTTCGCATCCACAGCGGATAAGGAATCATCCAATATTAGGATTTCTGGATTTTTGATCAGTGCCCTGGCAATCGAGATCCTCTGCTTTTGCCCTCCAGATAGAGCGACACCCTTCTCACCGACAAGTGTCTCAAGACGGTTGGGCAGCATCATTAAGTCCTTCTCAAAATCCGCAAGCCGGATAGCTTCAGCCAGTTCATCTTCCGTTGCATCCATTTTACCGAATAAGATATTTTCCCTCACAGACTTTGAGAATAAAAAATGGTCCTGTGGGACATAGCCGATCCAATTACGAATATCTTCAAGGTCCAGTTGCTCCAGCGGTATGCCTGCAAAAGCAATTTCTCCTCTTCCTAAAGGATATTCCCGCAGCAATTGCTTCACGAATGTCGTTTTTCCACTTCCTGTCTTCCCAACTATCCCTAATGTTTGACCACGCTCAAGCTGAACGGAAATATTGGATAGATTCACAACTGTTGAGGATGGGTATGTAAAAAACACGGAATTGAATTGGATATTTTCCGGATTCGGAATACTCTCCAGACCCAATGAGTTCTTCACATCCGCCTCATATGAAAGGGTGTCTTGAACACGGTCAAGCGAAGCATTTCCCCTTTGCATGACATTGATCAGTTCACCCACCGCGATCATCGGCCAAATTAACATGCCTAGGTAAACATTGAACGAAACAAGTCCGCCAAGCGTTATGGCCTGTTGAAAAACAAGATAAGCCCCGTAGCCCAAACCGATTAAATAACTGATGCCGATGATAATGCTTATCGTCGGATCAAAGAGGGCGTCGATTCTTGCCACCGCGAGATTTTTGCGATAAACATCCTCTGTCATTTCATCAAATCGCTTTTCATCCTCCCGTTCCTGGACATAGGCCCGGATGACCCGGACACCTGAAATGGATTCAAGGACCTTGTCATTTAAAGAACCAAAGGCTGCTTGTGCATCCGTAAAACGTTTGTAAATTTTCTTCACGTAGATTTGCATCATCACTGCCATGATCGGAAGTGGCAGCACCGCCGCAATCGTCAACTCCCAGCTGATGGTGGCGCCCATCATGACCACAACCGTAATGGTGAACAGAACCGAGTCAACGAGCGTCAATATCCCGAAACCAGCTGTGAGGGAAATTGCCTTTAAATCATTGGTTGCCCTGGCCATTAAATCCCCTGTACGGTTTTTTTCATAAAAAGTCGGCGTCATTTTCAGCAAATGGCTCATAAATCCGGACCTTATTTTTCGTTCGACCAAGTTTCCGCCGCCGAATAACAGAAAGCTCCATAAGTAACCAAATAGGTAGCTTCCGCCCAGTACCATGAGCAAATAAACAACGTATTTCATGACACCCTCCTGCGTCATGCTGCCATTATTCATATCATCGATGGCATTTCCGACGAGCTTTGGCGGGATAACCTCCAGGATATTGACTAGACATAGAAATAAAATGGCATAGGTATAGCGCTGCCACTGTTCTTTAAAGAACCAGGACAGCTTTTTAAAAATCGCAAACATGAATTCCCCTCCCTTTTGTTAAAACCTTACCCTTCACTAACCACTTTCTGGATCTCCGGGCTGCAGTAAGACTCCCAATGTCATTTGTCTCATTTAAAACTCCTCCTATCTCTTATATGGAAAGGCCGCTATTGCACCTGTATCCCCAAAGCCAAAAAGCCTCCGCCAATTAGCGGAAGCTTTTTTAGATGTGTAAGAACACATATAAAGGCGCAGGCCGCGAAAATTCACAACCTGCGCTTTAAAATGATCAATGAGCACGTTCTAATCCTTTGTCTAGAAAGACAAAGTTTCAGGGCAGGCGGACGTATGATATTCAATTGTGATATCTATGTGCTTAACTGATTTAGTCATGACGTTCGCCTCCTTCTCCTTGATTAATGGTAATATTTAACTTATATTAAAAGATTACTACGTGTGTATATTTTTGTCAATTGTGACTTTTCTAGATTATTGATGGATAATCCTTTATTCTTATAATGACGTAACCTAAGGAGGTTCAGCATATGCCATGGAGAAAATATATACTCCTAGCGGTTCCCTTTTTATTATCATCCATTTTCATCTTATTTGCCGTACCGGTCCAATATAGACCGGTTTCCTTCATTCCTGTTTTACTTTTCTGGATAGTTTATTATATTTTATTGTACCGGGAAAAGAAGAAGAAAAATAACTGATGACGAAAGAAAACCATCAACAATCAACTTGAGGGCGTTGCAAATGCAACGCCCCTTTCTTGACGGCTCTGCATATAATGATCGAAAAACATTCGTGGTGATTGTATGTTCTCGCAATATGTGCAGAAGCTGTTAGGCAAACTCCCTGTCAAAACAAAACCCATCATCGATGCTGAAAGATATGACACGCTAAAATCCCATTTACAAAAAGAGCTTTTTCAGCCTTTGGATGTGTCTAAAGCTTTTTTACCTATGGAATCGGCTCTTATAAAAAGCATTCGGACCGAAGCAGCTGCCTGGAACCGGAATAATGCTACAAGAACACAAGCATATCTGGCCTTTTATAATCGTAATCCAGAGGTCCATTGGGCCTTTTTAGCACATATGGTTTCGAGGAATGGGGGATACCATATGACTGATTTGAAAAGTTCATCCATGACCCATCTCTTTGACAGAGCGGAACGGCAGAAATTTTTCCAGTTCCTTGAGCGCGCCAATTCAGCGATATTTGCCGATGCCTTCCCCCAGCTGCTTTTATATGAACATTCTAAACAAAAAGAACTTCCGATAAGGAAGTATTTTCCGGTATTCCGCATTTCAAGATTCATGGCCCCGATTTGGGAATCTTTCATCGAGGAACCCCATTCACCCCTTTTGACAACATCCCTTATCATTAATGAACAAAGAATGCTTCAGGAAAGGGTAATAAAACGCACCCGCCATGGTGAAATCCTTCGAAGGCTTGATTTTCAGCTGCAGGAATACTTAGGCTTCATGAACGTTATCTTTCCTTACGCGAATAAACAAGACGGACTCCGTTCCTTGACCGGCCTGACCGTAGACCGCTTTGCCAATCCGAAACAGCGTATTGAAACGGGAAAATTCTTATACGGGCTTCTTTTTCAGGATTCGGTTGTTTTTCACGGTGTTGGCCAATTTACAAAAGAGGTTCCACACACGGGTTCAAGAGAGGATTACTGGGAAAGCATATATACCTCTGATGCATCCGCGGCAAAAGATGATAAAGTTTATAGCCCCATTCTTCATGATGCATGGGCAGATCAAATTGTCTTTCCTCCCCCTTCCATTGATTGGTTCACGAATGAAAGCTTCATAGAAGATTTAAGAAGTTCACCGATTATAAAAAAAGCGGACCTGACCAAAAAGGTGCTTGAAAATGTAAAGCATCTCAAAACCCTTAACGGAATGAAAGCCATTTTCTAGATCAAGCCTCTTACTTTGAATATCCTATCCTCCATTTGGCAAGAATGGTTAGCAAAAAGAATGGGTGAATCGAATGAGAGGCATTGTACTATTAAATCCAAACTACAATATCGGGGATTTACATACAAACGAAAGCTTTGCAATCCAAAAGATCATGACGGACAAGTATATAGACGAAAAAAATATTTCCCCGGTCATATTGAATCCGTATCAAATCCATCCTTATTACACCATCCCGCATGAGCTTCTTTTCAATTTACAGAATCGAAAAAAGTGTCAAATCGATTGCCTGGTGCTTCACTCTCTAGCTACGATGGAACGTTTCATCTATATTTACCCTGAAAAGTGGCTTGAGCTATGCGGATATTTCAAAGAGATCATCAGTGTCGCGACTCAAACTCCGGTTAGGAATTATGAAGCAAATTAATGCTTGAATAAAAAATCATGGTACTTAAGGCATTGTGAATGGATTCTCCAGGGTGAAAAGTCCTTGAATGTTCATTTACCATGACCATCCTTCCAAAGTACTTTGATTTGAGCTCCCTTCTTTACATGAGCTACACGATAACGAAACTCTTTTATTATTGCCGCCGTATTCTTCCCCCTTTCTTTATCTATTAAAACCCCTCCCAAATCATTGGCAATTAATTCGTATCAATTTTCCCAATTGCGCGATTAACAGGAATTTTATAACTCTTAAACTATCTATTGGAAATATAGATAAATTTACGGATAAAGCATAGAAAAATAAGTTAAATTTATATATCATTGGAGATAGGAATTTTCTTATTTTTTACTTTTACTAGAAAGGAATGTTAATGATGACCAAAGAAAAAAAGAAAAAAAACCCAATTCCTTTCCGATTGAACATTTTTTTCTTTTTAATATTCATTTTATTTTCAAGCTTAATAATCCGGCTTGGCATCGTCCAAATCGTGTATGGGGATGATTACCTCCGCGAAGTCGATCGAACGGAAAACGATGTGGCCAATACCCCCGTTCCCCGTGGGAAGATGTATGACCGGAACTTGAATCCGGTCGTTGATAATGAGCCACGCAATGCCATTACTTATACGAAATACCCGAATACGAAAACTGCCGATATGGTAAAGACGGCTGAGGTCCTTGCTACCTTGATAGAAAAAGATACAAAAAAGGTAACGACCCCGGATAAAAAGGATTTTTGGATTTTAAAACATCCGAAAAATGCCGAAGCTTTGATTACTAAGGCCGAGAGGAAGAAAGTAGACGAAAAGAAGCTGAAGCAAAAAGATTTATACAAACTTCAAATGGAACGGGTAACCGATGAGAATATCAAGGAATTCACCAAGGATGAATTGGAAGTGATAGCCATCTTCCGGGAATTCAATAGTGGCTATGCCCTCGCCCCTTCCATCGTGAAGAACAAAGATGTCACTACAAAGGAATACGCCAGGGTTAGTGAGCATTTGGATGAAATGCCAGGCGTGGACGTAACGACTGATTGGGAAAGGACCTATAAGTATGACGAGACCCTCCGTTCGGTTCTGGGCAAAGTCTCTTCTTCCGAAGAAGGGATTCCCAGTGAAAATATTGACTATTATCTGGCACGCGACTATACCAGGAATGATCGGGTCGGAAAAAGTTATCTCGAAAAACAATATGAAGATGTCCTGCGCGGCCAAAAGACGCGGGTTGAAAATGTGCTGAGCAAAGGGGAGGTCATCAAATCGAATACCCTCACCGAAGGACAAAGCGGAAAAGACTTGGTCCTGACAATCGATATGGAGCTGCAGCAAAAAGTCGAAAAAATCATCGAGAACGAATTGCGTATATCTAAATCTAAGGGAAATACATACCTATTAGATCGTGCCTTCGTCGTTTTAATGGACCCGAATACAGGTGAGGTGCTTACGATGGCCGGTAGGCAATACGGACGTAACAGTAAAACCGGCTTAACCGAAATGAACGATTTCGCCCTTGGAAACATTACGACCTCCTATACGATGGGGTCATCTGTTAAAGGGGCTACGGTCTATACGGGCTTTCAGACTGGAGCCATCTCACCGGGGTCGGCGTTTCATGACCACCCACTTTTATTAGCTGGTGCCGAACCCAAAAAATCTTATAGCCCTTTAGGGTATGTAACGGATGTTTCTGCATTAAAAAAATCGTCGAATGTCTATATGTTCATGACCGCAATTAAAATTGCCGGCGGCCATTATATCCCTCATCAACCCTTAGGGATCAACCGGGAAGCTTATGCAATCATGCGCAATCATTATGCCCAATTCGGATTGGGTGTCCGTACCGGCATCGACCTGCCAAATGAATCGGTCGGGTTTAAAGGCGTCGACATGTCTACAGATGGATTGCTGCTGGATTTATCGATTGGCCAGTATGATACATATACTCCTATGCAATTGGCACAGTACGCTTCAACGATTGCAAATGGCGGCAAGAGACTGGAGCCGCGTATGGTCAAGGAAATCCGGAACCCTTCCGACGAACACAGTCAAATGGGCAGCGTTTTTAAATCGATGAGCCCCAAAGTGCTGAACGAATTAGGCGGAAAGGATGTTTGGATTCAGCGTGTCCAAGAAGGTTTCAGGCAGGTTGCCCAGGAGCCAGGTGGGACGGCGTATAACTATTTCGGAGGGAAATCCTACCATGCAGCAGCGAAAACGGGAACAGCCGAGGCCTTTTACGACGGACCGCGGAGGAATCAATATAGTAAACCATTGGATACCATTAATCTAACACTTGCAGGTTATGCACCACACAATAACCCGGAAGTGGCATTCTCTGTCGTCGTGCCATGGGTCTATCAAGGCAAGCCCTCTGACGATATCAACAAACGTATCGGGAAAGAAGTAATGGACGCCTATTTTAAATTGAAGGAAAAAAGATCAAAAGGTGAATCTGATGCAGACAATGCAATAGAAAGCACACAATGATGGTTTACACAAAAAGGCCTGCTCGATTATGAGCAGGCCTTTTTGTGCTCTCACTACTCCAGCTTTTGAACGAATTCCTTATATAGAGCCCTTAGTGCATCTCCCCTGCTGATGATGCCGACGACTTTATCATTTTTGTCCACGACGGGGATTTTCTTGAAATGATGCTTGGAAAGGACCTTTATCAATTCATCTAACGGATCTTCGGGGGATAGCTTTGTAATTCTTTTATTTCTTATGATTTGTGAAACTTTATCATTCATTTTGGATGTAACCTTTTCATCCAATTCTTCACCTGGAAGAACCGTAATGTATGTGAAATACCCCATGATGGCTTCCTCAGCAGGTTTCAAATAACGAAGGATATCCCCGTCCGTCACCATTCCCAATAGCTTATCGCGTTCATCCACAACCGGGACCCCGCCCACTTTATTTTCGATCAAGATTCGCAGAATTTCCTTTAGTGTAAAATCAGGACGGGCTACATAGACTTCCCTTATCATGAAATCCTTAACTAACATAATACCACCCCTTTTTTTAAAGTTCGTCGTTCTATATTCATCTCCTTTCTATTATTACCCTTACTTACTCTATTTAAAAACCCTTGCCGCCTGGACTGCCTTTTTCCAGCCATTATATAAATCCTTCCGTTCCTGCTCTTCCATCTCGGGTTCGAATTTCTTATCGACTGCCCACAGCTTTGAAATCTCTTCTTGGCTTTCCCAATACCCGACTGCGAGCCCAGCTAAATACGCGGCCCCTAACGCTGTCGTCTCACTAATAACCGGCCTTTCGACTGGTACTTTCAAGAGGCCGCTTTGAAATTCCATCAAGAAGTCGTTTTTGACAACCCCGCCATCGACCCTCAATGCCTTTAGGTTAATCCCTGAATCGACTTCCATGGCGCAAAGGACATCTTTTGTCTGGTAGGCCAAAGCTTCCAATGTTGCCCCGTACGAAATGCTCCTTCGATGTCCCCCTTGTTAATCCGAATACCGCTCCCCTCACATCACTATCCCAATAAGAGGTACCTAATCCAACAAATGCTGGGACGACATAGACGCCGTCAGCTGAAGTGACCCGTTTTGCATACATTTCACTGTCTTTCGAATCATTCAAGAGTTTTACCCCGTCCCTTAACCATTGTATGGCCGAACCTGCAACAAAAACACTGCCTTCCAATGCATATTCGACTTTTCCGTTCAGCCCCCATGCAATCGTGGTCAATAGGCCATGCTCTGATTTCACTGCCTTTTCTCCTGTATTCATCAGCATAAAGCATCCTGTACCGTACGTATTCTTGGCTTTGTTTGGCCAAGTATGTTTTGAAATAGGAATGGCAGCCTGTTGATCCCCCGCTGACCCGGCAATCGGGATTTCGTGGCCAAAGAAATGATGTGGGGCTGTATTCCCATATACCTCCGATGAGGAACGAACATCCGGCAGCATCGATTGCGGTACTTGCAGTATTTCCAGAAGCTCTTCGCCCCACTTTAAATTATGAATGTTATACATCAGCGTGCTTGAAGTTCGAATAATCGGTTACATGGGCTTTACCACCCGAAAGTTTCCATATGAGCCATGTTCGACCGTACCAAACAATAAGTCTCCGCTTTCAGCTTTTCCCCGGGCCCCATCTACATGGTCTAGAATCCACTTCATCTTTGTACCGGAAAAATAAGCATCATTCAACAAACCGGTTTTCCGTAAAAATAAGTCATCAAGACCCTCATCCTTCAATCGCTCGCAAATTTCGCTTGTCTGCCTGGATTGCCAGACGATGGCATGATGAATCGGCTGACCTGTTTCTTTATCCCATACCACGGTCGTCTCCCGTTGATCCGTTATGCCAATCCCAGCAATCTGTTCTGGTTTTATATTCATTTCCGATAAAACGGAACCCCAAATTGCATTTGCATTGTGCTTCACCCATCCAGGATTCGGGAAATATTGGATGAATTCCTTTTGGGCAATATGCAAAACTTCCCTTCTTTTATTAAGGCTCTTTTCGTAAAGATTGTTGTTTTTAAAACGAAACTATTCAAGGTTGATTGGAGCGGAAGTGCGAGACTCCTGCGGGAGCAGCGGGACAGGTGAGACCCCACAGGCGTTTACGCCGAGGAGGCTCACCGCCCGCCCCGCGGAAAGCGAGCATCTGGAGGGAAATCAACCACAACTCACTACCTGGTAAATAGCAACAAAGTATGTGAAAACAGCCTTTATTAAAAAAACGGCCCGGGAACTTGTCGTTCCCTGATCTCCATGGTTGTCTCCTCCTACACTTAAGATTCCTAAGTGTCTTGCTGTTTTTTCTTTCTTCATTTTTCTTGATATTCCCGTAAAAACAAAAAATATATAAAGTACGGCGAAAAACTGAAAAATATTAGCAGGTTAAGAGATTATCTTTTACAATGAACATAAGTTGGATAGGAGGAATGGAAAATGAATAATCATGAAATAGATTTTAAAATATATGGAGATGACATGCAGTTTGTTGAAGTGGAATTGGATCATCAGGAAACGGTGATTGCAGAAGCTGGAAGTTTAATGATGATGGAAGATCAAATCAAGATGGAAACCATCTTTGGTGATGGGTCTTCGAGTAGCGACGGCGGAATGATGGGGAAGCTATTTGGCGCTGGAAAAAGGCTCCTTACAGGTGAGAGTCTTTTCATGACGGCTTTTACGAATGAAGGAAGAGAAAAAAAACACGTTTCCTTTGCCTCACCTTATCCAGGTAAAATCATTCCAATGGATTTAAGCGAGCTTGGTGGGAAAATCATTTGCCAAAAAGACGCTTTCCTTGCTGCAGCGAAAGGTGTTTCGGTCGGAATTGAGTTTCAGAGAAAAATAGGTGCAGGCTTCTTTGGCGGCGAAGGCTTCATCATGCAAAAGCTTGAAGGAGATGGAATGACCTTCGTGCATGCCGGTGGCACAATCCATAAAAAAGAATTGGTTGCAGGAGAGATCTTACGCGTGGATACAGGATGTTTAGTAGCCATGACTAGCGGAATAGATTATAACATTGAATTCGTAAAAGGCGTGAAAACCGCTTTATTCGGAGGCGAAGGTTTATTCTTTGCAACATTAAAAGGACCCGGAACCGTCTGGGTGCAATCTTTGCCATTCAGCCGTCTTGCCAGCCGTGTATTCGCTGCAATGCCGCAAAATGGCGGATCTTCTGACGAAGGCAGTGTTACTAGAGGTTTATTCAATTTATTCAACGATAAATAAGAACCGGGATCAATGGCTGCCATCATGGCAGCCATTGATCACTTTTTTAAAGGATGGATATCTACATGCAGCTTGTTAAGTGGTCCTACATGAGACGCAATAATATCAGGGCTTTTTTTGATCAATTCCCGGATTCGCCTGTTATTTTCCGCAAAATAAGAGATTACTATTTTGTTTATACCGTTCACTGGACAGCTGCCGATGCCCCTATCGGCATAAAGGAGCTTGAAGAAATGGAACAGCTGCTCAACCGTGAGCTCGGAACTGAACTTCAATATCTTTATCGGAAAAAATGAGTTCACTCCTCGTACATCATTTTTCTTGTCATGCCTCCATCGACGATAAGATCAGCACCCGTAACGAAGTCATTTTCCGTTGCCGTCAAATAAAGACATGCCCTTGCTATATCTTCCGGTTTGCCAACCCGATTGGAAAAATGCTGTTGATGATCTTCATCCCTCAACGAGTCATAATCACCCGTTTCAATCCACCCCGGAGAAATCGAATTGACCGTAATTTTCTCTTTACTGAATGAAGCGGCAAGTGCATGGGTCAGGGCTTTTATCCCTCCTTTTGTCGCAGCATAGGATTCCGAATCTGGCTCAGACATTATCGCTCTTGTTGATGCTAAATTGATGATTGCACCTCCCATTTCATTATTCCGCATCGATGCAGCCGCTGCCTTGGAACAAAGGAAAACACTGCGTAGATTCGTATTCATCATATCGTCCCATTCCTCAATCGTCAGCTCATAAAGCGATTTGAACAATGCCTTTCCCGCATTATTGATTAATATATCAATGGTCTTATATGTTTTTAGAGTGATATCCATCAAATGCTGGATGTCAGCTTCCTTGCGAACATCCGTCTTAACGAACATGGCTTCATGCCCATTATTTTTGAGCTCTTCCGCATACAGCAGACCTTCCTGCTCGTCCATATCTGCGAGAACCACCGATGCACCGCTTTCTGCATAACCCTTTGCCACACCTCTCCCAATACCATTTGAAGCGCCCGTTACAATCACCGTTTTGTTTGCAAAACCCATCATTTCACCCTCACTTTCGCCAGCTTATTTTTCCTTATCATAATATCCAATTCGCTTCACTACAAACACTACCCTTGGGTGATCAACAAATCCGTTTCCTAAGCATCAACAATCAGCAGGACCCATTATATTTTTGTAGCGGCCTCCAATGATGTATGATAATAAAAACAGCAAGAAAGAACCAGGGTGAAGGGCACCCGCTATTATTTTTCTTAAAGTGTAAAAAATTTATATTGGAGGAATTAAAAATGGACTTATTAAAAAATGTGTTTTCTTTAGGATTAGGTGCTGCCGCTGCTACAAAGGAACAAATTGAAAAAGCAGTGGACTCTCTTGTAAAAAAAGGCGAAATCAGCAAAGAAGACTCCAAGGATCTTATTAAGAATTGGGTCGAAAAAGGGGAACTAGCCCAAAAACAATTGGATGATTCCGTCAAGGCCAAAGTCAATCAAGCGCTCAACGGCCTAAACTTGGCAACCAAAGAAGAAGTTCAGGACTTAGAGCGCCGTATCCAAATTTTAGAGAAACAGAACCAACAATCGTGATTTGGAGGTACTTGAATGTTTGGCAAGCGACTGAAACACGCACATCGTTACCAGGAAATCATTAATGCCTTTTTGAAAAATGGTTTTGGTTACTTCATCTATCGCCTTGGATTATCCGAGAGTAAAGCGGCATCGAAACTCCAGCCTGACGAAAACCTGAACCTCCGCTCAATCGGAGAGCGGCTGCATACGATTTTACAAAGCCTGGGACCTACATTCATTAAACTTGGTCAGATTGCAAGCACAAGGCGTGACTTCGTTCCGGAAGAAATCATCCGCGAACTTGAAAAGCTGCAGGACCAGGTCACCCCCTTTCCATTTGATAAGGTTCGCAAAATTATTGAAGCCGAATTGGGTGATTCTTTGGAAAACATTTTTCTTGAATTCCATGAAAAACCACTGGCTACCGCTTCGATTGGGCAGGTCCATACTGCACGGCTTCCATCACAGGAAGTCGTAGCAATCAAAGTGCAGCGGCCCGATATTCTGCCGACTGTGGAAACGGATTTGGAAATTCTCGATGATTTGGCAAGACTGATGGAAGCACGCATATCTTGGGCCAGACGCTACCAAATCAGAAAAATGATTGATGAATTCGCTAAATCGCTTCGCGCAGAACTCGATTATAACTCCGAGGGCCGAAACGGGGAAAGAATAGCCAAGCAATTCATCGATGATCAAGGGTTTAAGATACCAAGAATCCATTGGGAGTATTCCACAAAAAGGGTCCTGACGATGGAATTCATTCAAGGAATTAAGATCAATCATTATAAACAGCTTGATGATGAAGGTTATGATCGTCGGAAAATCGCAGAAAGATTAGCGAATTCCATGCTTCAGCAAATATTGATCGATGGCTTTTATCATGGCGACCCCCACCCTGGCAACATCATCATTTTGCCAGGGAATGTCGTCGCACTCATGGATTTCGGGATGGTGGGACGTCTGGAGGATGAAACGAAGTATCAGTTCGCCTCGCTTGTCATCAACCTGAAACGTGGAAGCACCAATGGACTGATCAAGACACTTTCAGAAATGGGTCTTCTGACGGACGAAACCGATATGGCGCCATTAAGGGTGGATATTGATGAACTGCGAAATAAATATTATGATATACCATTGAGCCAAATCAGCTTAGGCGGAGCGGTCAATGACCTGTTCACAGTTGCCAATCGGCACCAAGTCCAAATCCCTCCAGAATTCACGATGCTCGGCAAGGCTCTGCTTACCATGGAGGCCATTGTTGAAGGACTAGATCCGCATTTCAGCATCATGAAGGCAGCTGAACCTTTCGGGGAAAGGCTTTTTAAGGAGCGCTACAATCCAAAAAATATTGCCAAGAACGCTTGGAATCAATTCATCGAGTCTGCCGAAGCCATTGCTGAACTACCCAAGGATATCAAGGAAGTAACAGGTATCATAAAAAAAGGGAAATTGCGACTGGATATCAATATTCCCGAACTTCAAGTTTTTTTGCATAAGCTTGATCAAATCTCGAACAGGCTTTCTTTCAGTATTATCCTGCTTGCATTCAGCATAATCATGGTCGGTCTCATTATTGGCTCGGCAATAGGTGGGGAAACCCTGATCCTATGGAAAATACCGGTTATCGAGATTGGATTTGTCGTTGCAACCCTGATGTTCTTACTTATGCTTTACACCATTTTCAGATCCGGAAAAATGTAAACTTACGAAAAAGGGCAAACCCTCTAATAAGGGCTTTCCCTTTTTCATGTTTTCATTTCATTGGTTATTTATCCGACGTTCATATGAAATGGCATACGCCCTATGGCGAAAGTGTAAGATTGGATCTTCCGAGCACTCGATTCCTTCAGTAATATTGGTTGGATCAAACAATAACTGATCTCTAATCGTTTCCAATTTATTAGAAATTACTAAATGGCCGACCGTTATTACCTGTTTTTCTTCCGACCAAGCAGTGGTTGGATCGTCAGACGGATCATTTTCCCCTCCTATTTGAATGTTCAATTTAAAGCCCACAGGACCTTGCCTGAGCCTCTCTTCCATTTCTTCTTCCAGATATTCTGCCGAATGCTTGGCTACCTCCTCTTTTGCTAGCATACTTAGGCCGGCATCAGGTACCCACTCATACTTAATAGCCTGACGCCGTCCTTCCGCATTAATGAAATAGAATGCATGAATGGAGTAATATTGACATGTTGAGAAACTGGCTGGAGAACGCATTTCTTTAAGCATTTGCAGGCTTGCCTTGCTTTCAGGGTATTTCAACAGGATTTTTGTAAGCTCTTTCAGATTTGGGAAACCTTCTTTTGCAGACTTGAAAAAGTCAGCAATATCAACAAACGCTTCCGGTGTTTTCGCAAAGAATAGCGGAATGGTGACAGTAATGAGATCTGATGCCTCTCCACTCGGCAATTTAAACTTGACTGCCATGCCCTTCACAGGGGATATGGCATCTGGATGGCTTGGTATCGGCGAGCTATTTGAGAACCGAATGATCACCGGCACGGCTTCATCCTGAAGATGCGAAGCCACCGTTAATGGGGACGCTTTTCCATTTGGGGTAAAAACCCCCTCATAAACATATCCCCTTGCATGCACCCGCCGATAACCGGGATATGTTCCAGCTACTTTTTCAATCACATTAACTGCTTCTCTGACTAGTTCAGGTTTAAAGTTGTCATTTCCCTCCATATACCTCACCCCATCTTTTCAAATTCCAATCCATGTTCTTAGTTATTACCTGTACCCCTTATCCCATTAGCTTATTCAAGGTAAACTTCCGTTCATACATGCACCTGAAGCATTGATCGTTAAAAAACGCCTGGAAAAATCCAGGCGCTGCACAAATCATGTAATAAAAGTTTTTCTATATCGCTTTTATAATTATAGGAAAAATAGTAAGTAGAACAAGATGGCAAGCCTTATGAACCAGAACTAAAGATCTTCACATTCAATCATTCAACATGAACGGCAGTACCATAAGCAATGATTTCACTAGCGTTTTGCATGATAGCCGATGTTTCCAGGCGCATTGCAACGATGGCATTCGCCCCTTTCTCTGTCGCTTCATCGACCATCCTGCCAATTGCTTTTTGTCTGGCTTCTTTCATCATTTCCGTATATTCCGTGATTTCACCGCCGACAATGGTCCTCAATCCCGCAAGAATATCTTTTCCAATATGTTTCGATTGAACGCAGTTCCCCTTAACAAGCCCCTTCAGTTCTTTAATTTCTTTTCCAGGAACGGTATTAGTAGTCACGATAATCATATAGTTCGTCCTCTTCCTTTTTTTTGATTTTTTTTACGATCAAATAAAAAATTAACGGTATTGGGGCTTGAATCAAACCAAGAATACCCCACATCCACTGGTTAAAGCCATTCTTCCTTGCATCGACAAATAGATATATGCTTTGGCTCAATAAAATAACCCCACATACAATCAAGGCAAGTTTTTCAAAACTACTCATGAACTCCACTCCACCTACCTTTTTAAATAAAATGTATTATAATCAGTGAAGATTTATGTTATCACCTAAAAAGCTAGAAACCTTCATATAGATGTATTACCTTTTCATATTATACCTTGATGTACACGTGATTTTTCGGGTTCTTCAGAAACTATTCAGGAATGATTCAAAAATATGGCTGCCTTTTTTGCCGGTTAAACCGTTCTGATTCTTCCATTTATGATTAGCCACTTTCATAACAGTTGAAAATAAATAAAAATACTCATTCCTGTTCACGCTCCACTTGAGAAAGGATTACATGTGTAACGGTTGCAGCAAAAGGAATTGTCCGATTGATGAATTCCTCCACTTCTTCAAGGCTCTCACTGTGGATTTTCAGCATAAAGCAAGCCTGCCCGGCAATTCGATAGCAAAAGTCAACATTCGGCAGCTTCGAGATATACTTTTTGAATTTCTCATATTCCCCATTTTTTATCGTTGCTTCCACGATACACTCAATAGGAAAACCGATCTTTTTATGATCAATCTCGGCAACATACCCTTTAATGATCCCGAACGACTCCATTTGCCGTACCCGGTCGGTAACGGTTGGGGCAGATAGATTTACTTTCTTTGCCAATTCCCTCATGGAAATCCGGCTATTCAGCGTTAATTCAGCAAGGATGCCCCGGTCTTTTTCATCTATTTTCATTTAGAAATTATTCCTCTCTTTTTCTTTATATTTATACAATATTCAACCGAAATATTTTACAAGCGTAATTAATATTCCTGTTTTTTTATATTAGGATTATCTCAAGGGGGAGATGCTCATGACAAGAATAAAAAATTCGGCGATTGGCTCCAGTCCGTATCAAAGATTATTTCATTCAGAAGAGATTTCGCATAAATGGTCGGACCTCTCAAATTGCATATCTGCGGATGGGAAACTATCGAAAGAGTTAAAGGAAAACGTCAGAAGGGTACTGGCATACGGTAATGGCTGTTCATACTGTCAGGCAAAAGGTATTCCATTAAAGCCAGAAGATGCGAAAGAAAGCTATGCAATCGCCTTTGCAGAAGTATTTCTCATTCAACGTGAAAAAACAGAGGAAAAGTTTTTCCAAGTATTGAAGGAGGTATTCAGTGATGAAGAGATTTCTGAACTATTGGCATTCATTTGTTTTACAACGGCCCAGCAATATTTCGGGGCTATGATGGATTTATAAACGCAAATAAAGGAACAGGCATCTCGCCTCGTTCCTTTTTGCAAAAAGCCTATAAACCCTTCAGTAGTTTGAACGTCCATTCGGGTCATATACCAGCATAAATTGAATTCCAGCTAGGTTTTCGCACCATGATCATCCATTTCATTGATCCTTGGAAGAATGGAGCGGGAAGGCACCGGGGATGTCAAAACTACGGAAGTATTCAGATGTCCATAGGGTATTAATCGATCTATAAGTAATCTCATGCTGTCCATATCAGCTAAAGCCGCTTTCAAAAAATATCCAACTGTTCCTGTTACACGATGGCATTCGATAATGTCTAAATCATTTTTAACTAACTGCTCGAAATCGGAAACGGAAACCTTAAGTTCACTTACCTGAATGAACACAAGTACACCTCTTCCTATTGCCAGTGGTGAAACCCTTGCACTGAACCCCTCAATGATTCCCTTTTCTTGCAGGCGATACATACGTTCAGAAATACTGGGCCGACTGAGAGCCAATTTCTTCGATAGTTCACTAATCGTAATGCGTCCATTCAACTGTAAAAGTTCCAGTAAACAAACATCTATTTCATCCATGAAGCAACCGCCTTTCATAATGAAGGAATATTAGCTAATATATCTTTAAAATGTTGTATGGAAAGTGAAAAAACATTCTTTTTTGTATGTAATTTTAACAGTTAATATTCTATCATTAAAATTAGTAAATGAAAAAGAAAATTCAGAATTCAACTAAAGGAGGAACCTGTATTGACCTTTACGAAAATCCCGGTTCGAAAAAACATTGAAGACATAAGCCCATATGTTTCCGGTAAGCCAATTGAAGAAGTCCAACGCGAACTGGGACTTGAAACGATCGTTAAATTGGCTTCCAATGAGAATCCATTCGGTTACTCAACTCTAGCAAAAGAAGCCATGCTTAACGAAATGGAGCAAATCTCCTTTTATCCAGAAGGAATGGCACCGTCATTAGCTGAAAAGCTGGCAAGGAAATTGAATATCAATCAAGATCAAATCATCCTAGGAAATGGGTCTGATGAAGTGATACGTTTGTTAACAAGAACCTACATCCAACAAAATGATGAAGTCATCATGGCTGATGTTACATTTCCACGGTATGAAACGAATGTATTGATTGACGGCGGTACACCTGTAAAGATACCTCTTATTAATGGTGTACATGACCTGCAGGGTATGTATGATGCCATAACTGAAAAAACAAGAATGATTTTTGTCTGTAACCCCAATAATCCGACAGGAACGATCGTCCAAAAAGAAAAATTAAAATCTTTTATCGAGAAGGTGCCGAAACATATTTTACTGGTCGTTGACGAAGCATACTATGAATATGTCGATGATGAAGATTATTTAGAAACTTTGCCGCTTCTAAATACCCATTCAAATCTGGTCATCTTACGCACTTTTTCAAAGATTTATGGATTGGCTGCATTAAGGATTGGATACGGTTTAATGGATGCTTCCATCATACAAGAGCTAGTTAAAGTGAAAGAACCCTTCAATACCAACCGTTTAGCACAGGCTGCGGCCTTCGCTTCCCTCGATGACCATACATTTGTAGAGCAATGTGCTCGTAAGAATGAGGAAGGAAGAAGATATTTAGAAAACGAACTAAGCGAGATGGGTTTAACATTCTTCCCTTCACATGCCAACTTCTTGATGGTCAAACTGAACCATCCTGGCAGGGACATTTTCGAGAAGCTATTGATTTCTGGTGTCATCATCCGTTCTGGTCATTTGCTAGGCTATGAAAATACGATCCGCGTGACCATCGGCACTCCGCTTGAAAATGAGAGATTCATAACCTCCTTACAACATGCAATCAAAAAAACGTCCAGTACTTGAACTACGAAATGAAGTTGCAGTATGATTGATGATTAATAGATAAAAGATACGACATAGACGCCTTTGCCCATGTCGTATCTTTTACGTGGATTTATTTAACAAGATTCCTTTTCTATTATAGTAGTTTCCTGTTCATCCACACTTTTAAATTTAAAGATCGAGATGGAAATCAATGTAGCCAACACAATAAGGCAGGCAACGATGCTGATCCGATTCTGTTCACTGAACACGAACGTGACACAAATGATGCTTAAGGCGATTACTGCAAATAAGGTTACATATGGAAAGCCCCACAATTTAAAACTCGGAGCTTTAGGATATGAATTGCGAAGTTTTAGCTGCGCTAAACAAATGCTGATCCATACAAGTGATACTACAAAACCCGGAAACGCCATTAATAAAGTAAATGCCCGATCCTGGGCAACGTAGGTAATCATGGAGCCGACGACCAATGCAGCGGCACTTAGGATTAAACTATACAAGGGAACGCCATTCTTTGATACATAAGAGAATGACCTGGGAGCCTCCCCTTCTGCAGCTAAAGAATGCAGCATCCGAGTACACCCATATATTCCGGAGTTAGCGGCAGATAAGACGGCCGTAATTAAAATGAAGTTCATGATGTGGGCAGATCCTTGAAAACCGGACATTGACAAAACTTGTACAAACGGACTTGCTTGGTCGCTAATTTCGTTCCAAGGAATCAGACCGCAGATTACAAGTATTGGTAAGGTGAAAAATAATACGACTCTCCAAATATAACTTTTAATGACCTTCGGTAAAATTCGTTCAGCATCTTTTGCTTCCGTTACCGTCAGGCCTATTAACTCGGAACCGCCATATGAGAACATAACGATCAGTAATGCTGAAAAGATGGACATCCACCCATTTGGGAAAAATCCTCCGTGCCCTGTGAAGTTTTGCAGGTAATTAGATCCGCCGCTTGGGATGGCCCCAAATAAAATACAGGCTCCCAAGATAATGAATAGAATGATCATTGTAATCTTAATGCCGGCAAACCAAAATTCGAATTCACCATAATTTTTAACATTCATCATGTTAACCCCAATGATTAAAGCAGCACACCCTAAACTCAATATCCATAGCGGGATTGTTGGGAGCCAATACTGCAAAAAGCTTCCTGCCACCACTACCTCAATGACACATACGGACAGCCACATGAAACAATACATCCAGCCTATAATGAAGGAACTTCGCTTACCGAATGCTTTCTGTACGAAACCTTTCATATTCGTATTGGGATAGGCGATTGCCATTTCCGCTATAGCTCCCATGACTACAAGAAGTAATAATCCTGCAAAAATATAAGTGAAAATGACTCCTGGCCCTGCTAACATTATGGTTTCGGCACTTCCTTTAAAAATCCCAGTACCTATTGCCCCTCCCATTGCCATCATGCTAATATGCCGCGGCAACAACCTCTTTTGCAGTGACCCACCATTTGATTCCATTACATCTGCCTCCTTTTTCCCATAATTTTTCTTATTAAAATCAAAACCCATTTCAATCGTTGAAAGGCGAATAGATAAGTTATTTCATCAATCCTTATGGTTTAGGAGTGGAAGGATGCAAAGCCTTCTTGAAAAATCACCTCATACTTCACCAAATAAAAATGATATCAATATGCCGTTAGTTTTACAAGAGTATGATTGCAAGCTAATACTGCTCCTGTTGGTCAAACGCCGTTATCCGGGCCTGATCCTTCAATATGGAGTAAATTCCCTGATAGTCTTGCCTTATGGGGGACCAATGACCAGGTTTCTAAATCAATTAAAATGAAACCCTCCAACCGGGGACTACATTGGTAATCCCCATTAATTTACATCTTCCAGTTATCTTATTTATTTACGATGTGAATCGCATGTCCCAAAACTGCCTCCGCCGCTTCCATCCACCCCTCAGTCAAAGTTGGATGAGGATGCATGCTGAGGGCTATATCTTCGACCCGAGCTGCCAACTCAAGTGCAAGGACCCCTTCACCTATAAGGTTGGAGGCATCTGCACCAACCATGTGCATTCCAAGCAATATGTGGCTTTTTGCATCCACAATCACTTCAGCAAATCCCTCTGTTTCATTCGTTGCAAGCGCCCTTCCATTGGCACTGAACGGGAACTTCCCGGTCTTGACTCTGTATCCCTGTTGTTCTGCTTCTTCACTGCTTAAACCAACCCCTGCTATTTGTGGTTCCGAGAAGATTACATATGGGACATAGGGGGAGTCAATGGCACTTGGCAGCCCCCCTATTACTTCCGCTGCCACGATACCCTGTTTGGACGCTCGGTGTGCAAGAGCTGGACCAGGTGTAATGTCACCGATGGCAAAGATGTGCGGCACATTTGTACGGCATTCCATATCTACAGCTATATGGCCCTTTTCACCAACCGTAACGCCTGCCTGATTCAGGCCAATCTCTTCTGTGTTAGGAATCCTGCCAATTGTAACCAGGGTCTTTTCGCTCACTACCACTTCCGCCCCCTGGTTTTCCGAGGAAACATGAAGGTGTACTTGGCCATCCACTACACTCGCCTTTTCTACCCGCGCCGATGTTTTAATATCCATGCCAAGCTTCTTGGCATTACGGGTAACTTCCTTGACAAGGTTCTCGGCAACCTGGGGGAGAATGCGGTTGGCCATCTCAATGATGGTCACTTTAGTACCTAACTTTGCAAATGCCATACCCAATTCGATTCCGATATAGCCTCCGCCTATGATCGACAAACTAGATGGGACTTCATGCAGCTGCAAACTTGCTGTTGAATCCAAAATATACTCTCCATCGACTTTAATGAATGATGGAATGAAAGGTCTGGATCCCGTCGCAATAATTGCCTGTTCAAACTTGTAGGTTTCAAAATCTCCATCGGTTTCGACTCCGATACGATCATCAGATAAAAAGAAGGCTTGACCTTTAACCACCGTCACTCCATTTTCTTTACATAGATGGGCAATACCTTGGTTCAACTGGGAAGTGATGCCCTCTTTCCAATCCTGCCAAATTCCCAAGTCCATTGTGGTTCTTTCTTGAGACAGCCTGATCCCCATTTTCCCTAAATCGTTAAGCTTTTGGTATTGATCGGCTGCGTGAATTAAAGCCTTCGAAGGTATGCAGCCCCGATTAAGACAAGCCCCGCCCAGCTTATCCTTTTCAACAAGCACGACCGATTTCCCTAACTGTCCGAGACGGATCGCCGCAGCATATCCCCCCGGACCTCCTCCCATGATGATAACATCCGTCTCTACAGCAACTTCCCCTACTACCATTTATCTCATCTCCACAACTAAACGAATTGGATTTTCCAGCAGTTCCTTGATTCTATTTGTAAAATGCACCGCTGTAACACCATCTATTAAACGGTGATCGAAAGATAAAGACATATTCATCATTAAACGGATTACACCTTCCAAATCTCGGACGACCATTCGTTGTTCCATTTTATGCAACGCTAATATGGCCGCTTCCGGATAGTTAATGATCGGGGTCGCATGCATCCCACCGATCGGTCCTACATTGCTTATGGTAAATGTACTGCCTGTGATTTGATCTATGCCCAACTTCCCTTCCCGGGCTTGGTTTGCCAATTGCCTGATTTCATCAGCCAGTTGGAAAATGGTTTTTTGATCTGCATGCTTTATGACAGGAACAATGAGACCCTCTTTTGTATTCGTTGCAATCCCAATATGATAATAATTTTTCAAGATGATTTCATTGGTTTTTTCATCAATTGAAGCGTTTAAAGTTTTAAACTCCTTTAAAGCGATGACAATGGCTTTTACGAAAAATGGCAAAAAGGTCAATTTAATATCCTTATCATCGGAATACGCCTTTAATTGATCTTTCAATTCCTTCAATCGATCCATTTCCAATTCATCTACATGGGTTACATGAGGAATGGTCGAAACCGACTTTACCATATGTTCAGCGATCTTTTTACGAATGCCCTTAAGGAGAATCCGCTCCTCCCACTCTTTTTCCAATCCTTTTGCCTGGACGGCATACTTCATTGGGGACATATCTTGAAGAATCTTGTCATCATTGTTATTGGCATTTTCCCTTATTATCGAATTATTTTCTTTAAACTGCTTCAAGTCACTTTCGATTATTCGCCCAGCAGGACCGGAGCCTTTAACCTGCTCGATATCAACCTTCATTTCCCTTGCCATTTGACGCACGAATGGGGTAGCCAACACACGCACTGCATCAAGATGCGGTTTGCTTGTAACATGCTCTCCATCTACTTTTACATCATCAGATTGAATGACTTGGATATCTCCTTCACTAATGCCTGTTTCCGGAGCAGGCATATCGTTCCCTTCTTGAATTGTGAATATAGTGGTTCCCACTTCCACGATATCCCCTTCGGAAAAGAATATTTTCTTGACCACTCCCGTTGCTGGGGCAGTCAATTCCGCATTAACTTTATCCGTTTGCACCTCAACAATGGGTTGGTCCTGCGTCACCGCATCCCCTTCCTTGATCAGCCATTGGATAATTTCTCCTTCATGCATCCCTTCCCCTACATCAGGAAGTTTAAATTCCATCATGCGTCTTCCTCCTTTTCCCTTAATTATCAATTAAAATGAAATCGTCTCCACTATTCCTTGTTTTACCCGGTCAACAGTCGGTAGATAATGATCTTCTATTGAAAACGGCGGAACCGGAACATCAAATCCTGTTACACGCTTAATCGGAGCTTTCAGGTAAATAAGAGCTTCATCATTAATGATGGAAATAATCTCCGCACCTAATCCGGCAGTCTTATGGGCTTCATGGACGATTAATGCACGACCTGTCTTTTTAATGGATTGCACGATGGTATCCCTATCTAAAGGGTATAATGTTCGAAGATCAACCACTTCACACTTCCAGCCTTTTTCGCTTTCAATCTTTTTCGCGGCATTCAATGCCTCCCTTAACATAGCCCCCCATGCAAAAATCGTCAGATCGCTTCCCTCCTGGACCACTTTTGCTTGACCAATTGGTATACGATACATTTCTTCGGGAACTTCTTCCTTAAAAGCACGATACAATTTAGTCGGTTCCAAAAAGATTACCGGATCAGGATCTTCAATTGCGGCAATGAGAAGCCCTTTTGCGTCGTATGGATTACTGGGTGCAACTACCTTTAAACCCGGAGTATGGGCAAAGAAGGTTTCGACACTTTCGGAATGAAGTTCAGGTCCTCTGATTCCAGCACCATATGGCGTACGGATTACGAGGGGCACGCTAAATTGCCCACGAGTCCGGTATCTCATACGGGCAGCATGGGAAACGAGTTGCTCGAATCCCGGATAAATAAAGGCGAGGAATTGAATCTCCACTATGGGCAGCAGTCCGTTAAGGGCTAAACCAATGGCAGAGCCGATGATTCCGGATTCAGCTAATGGCGTATCCACAACTCGATCTTTTCCATACTTTTCATAAAGCCCTTCCGTCGATCGGAAAACTCCGCCGTTCACTCCAATATCCTCACCCAAGATCAACACACGATCATCATGACCCAGCATTTGGTCCTGCGCTTCCGTAATAGCCTGGAGCATCGTTAAACTTTTGCCCATTATTTCTTCACACCTTTCTTTAAGATTTGGTTCAATTCCTGCTTCTGTTCCTTTAGGTGCCATGACTCCTCAGCATATACATGTTTAAACATTTCGAGCGGATTGGATTTCGGATAACCTTCCGCCTTTTGGAGGTGAGCATCTATCAGTTCGTTGAATTGTTTTAACACCATTCCTTCCTGTTCTTCATTCCAGTAACCCTCTTTATTCAAATACTTTTTAAGACGCGTTATCGGATCACGATTTTCCCTCCAGAACGTTGAAACTTCGTCCTGATCGCGATATATGTTCGGATTGTCTGCAGTAGTATGGGCACCATAGCGAAAGGTTATGGCTTCGATTAAAGTAGGTCCTTCACCTTTAAGCGCCCTTTCGACAGCCTCTTTTACAGTCAGCCATACTGCAAAGATATCATTTCCATCCACTCGAACCCCATGTATGTCATAAGCAGCAGCACGCTGGGATATAGTTTTAGATGCTGATTGCTTTTCAAAAGGCACACTGATCGCATAGCCATTATTTTGGCAGAAAAAGATTGTCGGGGTTTTATAAACACCTGCAAAATTCAGTGCCTCATGAAAGTCCCCTTCAGAAGTGGCACCATCACCAAAATAAGCAATGCTTACATTCTTTTCCCCTTTAATTTTACTTGCCCAAGCCGTTCCTACCGCATGAACCATTTGAGTGGCAATGGGAACACTAGGAGGTAATATCCTTTTACCTTCCGGACAAATTGAACCCTCAAAATGTGCCATCCAGTATAGGAAAACACGATACAATTCCTGTCCATGAATGATTGCCGCTCCATGATCACGGTATGTGGGAAACATCCAATCACCTGCCGACAACGCTAAAGCGCTTCCTGCCTGGGATGCCTCCTGTCCTTCGAAAGGTGCATAAGTTCCCATTCTGCCTTGGCGCTGGAGATTAATTGATTTACGGTCAAATGTTCTGAGCAGTAGCATGCTCTCATACATCTTTAACATCAATGATTTATCGATTTTCCCATCAATCGTTCCAACTATTTCTCCGTCAGGTGTCAATACACGAAACATTTCCGGCTCACCTTCATTTGAATACGCTTTCATTATTGGGTTTCCCGTCTTTTCCATTTCATTTCTCCCCTTAAGATAGATTTGTTTCGCAAACTTACCAAGGATTTGAACAGTCATGAAATAACAGCCCAAAAAGTTTTCATTGGTCTTTTATGTCTGTGAATAATTACTGTTTCATAAACTACATTTGCTTATATAAAAGGATAATACATCCAAGATTTTAATAATATGTTAAATAGAATGAATTTTTCGTATATTACCTTTATTTAGAATGTGTTTTCTTATATCTCACCTTCATTTTGAAAATAATCCCGATTATGGAAAAATCCAATGTAAAACCAGCGGGTTACCGGCAAGTTTGGGGATAAGCTCCGACCTTTTCAAGTCACTTGTTAGCTAGCATCCATTCAAGGGCTGCCTAAATAAAACAAGTACATCCACTATCATCAAAATCAGGATCGAGCACAAAAAGACCCATAATAATCATGGGTCTCAGACTGTTGACAAACTCGATAAATAATTGAGTTTGTCTACGTTTTTTTATGGCTTGTACAATTTGAACGTTGATTGGAACGTAGGGCACTCCCTTTCCGTGGGCGCTCCTCCCTCGGCTTGCGCCTGCGGGGTCTCGCACCTTCCGTTTCATCAACTTTGTTATAAAATTAAAATCTTTTGCCTACAGTCTTTATTGTTTAAAATAGAAGCATAAAAACTTGGGGTGATAAGGATGCTTCCAAACATGATTCTAATCAGCGAAATCAACTTGAAATGATTACTTTAGATTAACTGGTGCCAGCGAACCATTTGGTTCGAAAAGTGGAGGCCGCCATTGACTTCGCATTCATATATGACTTGGTGAAAGATATGTATTCAGAGGTAGACGCCCAAGTACTAATCCAGTTATTTTAGTTAAACTGACATTTATTCAATATACCTTAGATATTCGCTCGATCGAGGTTTACTTTACCAACAAGATTTCATTTTTCCTTACCCCACTACACGGGTATTAGAAAGATCTATTTTCAAATGTGCCTTTCACGACCGCTTCACCATCTTTGACCATGATTTGCCCCATCGCGATAACCCTATTTATTTCTAACGTTTGTTTCTTCAATATGATGATATCGGCGTCATTCCCTACCTCAAGCCGGCCCTTCTTAGTGAGGTTTAAAATATTTGCCGGATTTTCCGTCACAACTCGTATGGCATCGGCAATTGATACTCCATCCTCGATGACCGCATCTACGACAGAATCATATAAGGACATGCATGTACCAATGTTCAAACCGCGCAGGTTGCCACTGCCATCGAAGTCAGGCAGGCTTGCTTGCCCATCTGAAGTTAAGGTGATCTGCCTGATATCTACCCCTTCTTCTAGTGCTCTCTTTATTGCTGTACTTGCTTTGACCTCCCCTTCTTCAAGGAACTTCTTGATCGTACTTGTCGTAAAATCAATAAAACCCCCTTTTTTTGCATATTCCATCCCTGCTTTGAATAAATGCGGATTTCGATTTATATGTGTAGGGTAAAACTGTGTGATCGGTATTTCCGTTGTCTCGACAACTTCTTCAATTACCTGCAAATGGTTTTGACTGTCGCCGACATGAATGTTGACGATACCGCTTTTCCCGGACAACAGACCTCCATTACGCGCTTGAGAGGCCAATTTAGCCAGTTCAGCTACAGTCGGCTGTGAAGAACGATGATCGGCAATGGCAATTTCGCCAACACCGATAATTTTATCCACAAGAATCAAATCATCTTCGATCTTACCGGTTAACGTCTTGACTGGAACTTGATAGGAACCAGTCTGAACGAAGCAGCTAATACCTTCTTCTTCAAGCGCTCTCGCTTTAGCGAGCAGTGCTGGCATGGTCCTTGTCGTCCCATCTGTTCCGATGACCCCTACCAATGTCGTTATACCCGCTAAAGTGGCATCTGTTAATTGGATTTCTGGTGTCCTCGTTTTAAAGCCCCCTTCCCCACCTCCGCCGATAATATGTACGTGAGCATCTATAAAACCCGGAACCACAATTTGGCCACTCGCATCAATCACTTTCATTTCAACGAACTCTGCAGGGACATCAATCTTGTCCTCAATGAAACCAATTTGCTTTCCAACCAAGAGAATATCTTTTTGGCCCATATATTCCGGACCATAAAGCTCCCCATTTTTAATAAGTGTTAACATAGTTCGTTCCCCCTCCAAAAATTGAAATTTTCAAATAGGTTTCAAAATCTTTCACTCGGGTAAATATACAACATGACCCGCTAACAATTACATAAAAAGGACCAAACATACTTGTTCATTTTAAAAAGTGTTGTAGCTGAATTGACATCTTGATTATGCTTTTCCAAAAGTATAAAAACAAAAGGAGTAAACGACATGAATAAAGTGATTTCTTCTGATATTAAAACAAATAAAAGATTATCCATGCGACAAATCATGAACCTATATCAAGTTACAAAAGAATTTAAAGGGAATATATATTTTATCTGCAACCATAAATTGGTCGATGCCAAGAAACTTTCGACTTTCGTATCCTTTGTGCTCATTCTTCAAGAATGTGCAACCATGAAAGTCATACTTGAAGGCGAGAATGTACATGCCATGCTAGAAAAAGTACAGGCTATTTGTAAAGAAAATCATAAAAGTGCATTTGGATTCCAATTGAACCAAACCGTTAATATTTAAATGATTCCAACTACGTCATGAAGAGGGTGTATAGAAGTGAGAACCATTTTAATGGTGATAGGCGCAATCGTCGTAATCGGCATAATAGCAAATCTCATTTTTTAATGAATGATGAAAGACTGTCAATGATTGACAGTCTTTTTTTTTATGCTAATTTATTGGAAAGTACGAGCGTGCCATGCTCCCATTTCATGAAAATTACCACGGCACATCCCAATCCCTCCATTTTTTCAAACCATTCCGAATTTCTTTTCCTTTATCAATCCAATATTGCTTCCTTTTGTCCTCCTCTTCTTTCTTTACCTGTTGCTCAGCTATAACTGCCTGTTGTTTAGCTATAAGCGGTCCGATATCTTGAGTATTAAAAGATTGAGATGCTTGATTCTGTAATGCTCTCGACATTATTTTTTGAAAGATGATTGCAGTTCCCTGACTGCTGTGTGTCGTTAAATAATGCTTTTCATCCGTTTTATCATATCCAGCCCATACTGCACCGACCAACGAAGGTGAATAACCGATGAACCATTGATCTTTAACCCCTGATATTCCTTCGATGGGAACTTGTGTTGAACCTGTTTTACCTGCTATTTCATAACCCGACACAGCTGCGTTTTTCCCTGTGCCATATTCCACTGTACCAAGCAACATGGAATTCATTTTATCGACGACGCCTTTAGAGGTTACTTTGGTGCTTTCCTTTTTCCAGGCGGCTACCTCTTTTCCATCATTATTTTCTATTTTTACAATGGCATGGGTTTCCATACGTTCCCCGCTGTTGGCGAATGCTGAAAAGGCTCCTGCCATCTGAAGCGGGGACACACCTTTCTTCATCCCTCCTAAAGCAAGCGAAAGATTTCGATCATCCTTTTCATAAGGAATCCCAAACCGTTTAAGAGAATCCAGCCCCTTATCGATGCCAATCTCATTCAAAAGCCAAACCGTTGGTACATTCAAGGAATTCATCACCGCTTCATACATGGGTACTTCTCCTTTATATACACCGCTCAGGTTTGTTGGCTCATATTCCCCAAAGCTCATTTTTTCATCCTTCAAAGGGGCAGTGATACCGTATCCCTCTTCAACCGCTGGAGTATAAACGACAAGTGGTTTAATGGATGAACCTGGAGATCTTGTCAGCTGGGTTGCCCGGTTATATCCCATAAATTGATGCTTTCCTCTCCCACCGACAATTGCCCTTATCCCTCCTGTTTTAGGATCAAGGAGGACTGATCCACTTTGAACCATTTCTCCTGTACTCGTTCCAACTGGAAAATTGGCTTCATTCGCATACACGGATTCTGTAGCCTGCTGCATGGATTGGTCCAGTGTCGTGTATATTTTATAGCCCTTTGAAAGCAGGTCCTCAAGCTTTATTCCATATTTGCTTGATGCTTCCGATAAAACATGATCCACATAATAAGGGTACTTCCCTTTTAATGGATCGGTTTCCTTCTCCCCCATGAGAAGTGTCACTGTATCTTTTTTTGCAGCCGCTGCTTCATCCTTCGTCAAATAACCATGTTCCGCCATTTTAGAAAGAACCAAATTACGCCGCTTCACTGCCCCGTCTAAGTTCTTATATGGATCAAGTTTGGATGGCAAGTTAATGACACCTGCCAGCAAGGCTCCCTCGGCAACGGTCAATTCAGAGACCTCTTTGGAAAAGTAAATATTTGCGGCCTTTTTAATTCCCCATGCCCCATGGCCAAAATAAACTTGATTCAAATACATATCCAGAATTTCATCTTTTGTATATTTATCTTCAACTTCCTGGGCCAGAAAAAACTCTTCAATCTTCCTCTTCAGTGTTCGATTCGACTCCAGCATCGTAATCTTCACAAGCTGCTGGGTAAGTGTGCTCCCTCCTTCAACAACACTTCCGGCCTTCGCATTTTTAATCAGCGCTCGCAAAATCCCTTGATAATCTATGCCGTGATGTTCATAAAAACGGTGATCCTCAATGGAAACCACCGCTTGTTTCATATGTTCCGGTATTTCATCTATCGAAACACCTTCGGATTTATTTGCCGTGATCGTGCTGGCAAGATTTCCATCCCGATCATAGATTCCTGTTGGTTGCTGAAGAATATTTTGAAGATGGCTTATATCTGCAACCTGTCTGAAATAAAAAAGTGAACCGGCGCCTAAAACCACAATCACCAATATAATAATTAGACCTAATTTCACTAACCCTCTCATTTGTACCCCCATTTTCCAATCTGCGACATGTTTCATTAAAAATATTTTACCCCTTTTATTAAAGAAAACTCGTCGATTGACTAAAAGGCCTAAGCTAAGTCGCCTTTTCTTTAGCACTATACCCGGGTATCGGTTTCCTTGCCGATGATACCCCCTTCACCGAATGAAAAATAAGCCCGCCACTAATTGAAGGACCAGGATTTCATCCTACCATTTTTAATAATGACCGTATCTATCCTTTACCCGTAATTTGCGATCAATATACCGATTAATGGCGTGAAACCCTTAAAAAGTGGGTATAACACTTTAAATACTTATAAAAGGGGAGAGATGGCATGAAAAAAAATTTAAAACATATTGTCGTCGCTTTTGATGGAAATGAAGAAAGTAAACGTGCCGTGGAATATGGAGCAACATTGAAAAAGGCCTTTCCTGAGGCCGAGCTGACCGTAGTTCATGTCCTATTTGATAAGGTTGAGCAGCGTATCATGGGAAACGCCTCGGCGCCGGGGTTTGTACCGGCTGCTGGATTTTATGTGGATCCCGTCCAGACACACCCCGTCGTTGAAGTCGAACAACCAGAAATTCAAATGGTCAATGACACCCCTTCCGCCGTTGAGAGTAGTGTTCAGAACGCAGAAAGTAATACGTTGAGATTGCTAAGTGAATGTCAAGTCAAGGGGAAATTCGAGATATTGGAAGGACATGCGCCAGATAGCGTATGTGAATATGCGGCAAGAACTGCTGCCGACCTCATCGTTGTAGGCAATAGCGCTAAAAGCGGTTTGGAAAAATTCTTTCTTGGCAGTACAAGCAGCTCCATTGCGAAAAACGCACCCTGTTCGGTATTCATTGCAAAATGAGGATTGAGCCGTTTCGCCCTGTAAGACTCAATTTGCTTAATCTCCGAAAAAAGCCGAATTCTTTATAGAATCCGGCTTTTTTTGTTAATAGGCTTTTTTCAGTAATACACTTGAAGCAGCCGAATATAACATCATCACCACAAGGGCCGATAAAATAAAACTGATCAGCATATAAGTCCCATTATAAATGAATGAATAAATCACTACTGGCTGTCCTTTTGGAGCTGCAGAGCCAAAAAACACGATTCCGGATATGAAATGACACAGAAACCTCAGAAAACTGCCCAAAAACATGCCGCCAATCCCATACCACTTCGCTTTGGAACGCTTTTCCTCTTTATAGCTATTTACAAACTTATTCATGAATACACCGGATATCCCGACAACCGTAAAGGCAAGATAATAATCAATGAAGCCTTGAATCGGCGTGCTGATCCATGCTGTACCACTGACGATCTGCAAAAGCCCAAGTAACAATCCGGTTAACATACCACCTTTGATGCCCCACCGATATGCCATCAGAAAAATCGGTACCATGGCTATTGAAATCGAGCCTCCTTGCGGCCAGATTCTTGAAAAAATGAATCCAGAAACCAAATCCAGTAATAAAGCCAGTGAAGCAAAAATGGCAACCTCTGTCATGAATAACGTTTTATTTTTCATCATGTCTCTCCCTTCTCCAAAAATGAAAAGTGTCCATGAGTTCCCTCCCTGCCAGATTTTGCACAAACAAAAAAGCAACACCGGGGCGGTAGTGGATGCCCAGTATTGCTTGTATCCAAAACCACATCCCTACGCAAGTGTTAACTATCAGGTTCATAGGGTCTGAACTCAACCGTTCACTCTCAGCCTTTTGGCTCCCCTTGTGGAAGTATTTAATTTTCGATCCTCGGTTAGAATATACTACTAGTTTCTATAAAAGACAACTTAAAGAAAATGTCATATCATAAAAACTTACCACTCCCATATTTATGGGGGTATCCTTTCTTTTAACCAACTTCAATACACCTGCAATTAACCAGGTTAGATGGCTAAATGCAACAACTTTTCTATAGACTCACTAAGGTTTGTTTTGATATCTTTTAATTTACACCGGGGAGGGATTAGACATGGATAAACATTCGATTTCAGCTGAAAAAGGCGCATACATAAGCATTGCCGCTTACATATTCTTGTCTGCTCTTAAATTGTCATTCGGTTATTTCGGTGATTCTAAAGGGCTTTGGGCAGATGGTTTAAATAATACGACCGACATCATCGCTTCCATAGCCGTATTGATTGGTTTGAAAATTTCGAAGAGACCTCCTGATGATAATCATTCATATGGTCATTTACGGGCGGAAACCATAGCCTCGCTGGTAGCTGCCTTCATCATGATTACCGTGGGCATCCAGGTTGTTTACAGT
This sequence comes from Peribacillus sp. YIM B13481, assembly GCF_042787985.1. Lineage (NCBI taxonomy): Bacteria > Bacillati > Bacillota > Bacilli > Caryophanales > Bacillaceae > Peribacillus > Peribacillus sp. YIM B13481. The sequence goes on along the minus strand of NZ_JBHZPE010000006.1, from coordinate 99,209 downwards.
GCTATAGAATCCTTCTTCCAGCAAGATTCAACAACCGTTCCAAATATGCCGACCGGTTATGTCGCTCTTTTCTCTGCAATCTTCATGTACGGAATCTACCGTTATAACTTAGCGTTAAGTAAAAAGATCAACAGCTCTTCCATCTACGCCGTTGCACAGGATAATCGTTCCGATGCCCTTGTCAGTGTTGGTGCTTTTATAGGAATCATCGGTACTAAGATGGGAATCCCTTGGCTGGATGCGATAGCTGCTGCTGTAGTAGGGATCATCATCTGCAAAACGGCCTGGGATATCTTCCGTGATGCATCCATCTCTTTAACCGATGGTTTCGACGAGCAGCTCCTGCAAAAGATCGGACAAACCATTATACTGACAGAAGGTGTTAAGGACATGAGTGAAATTAAAGCCCGTATGCACGGAAGTGAAATCCTGCTCGAAACTACCGTACATGTTAACCCTCTTTTGACCGTCATCCAAGGTCACGATATTACGGTTAAAATCGAAGAGAATCTTTTGAAGGAATATAACATCCAGCATGTGATCGTTCACATTGAACCATATGCATTTAATAAAAAAGGTAACCGTCATTAACTTTGCGGATACCTTTTTTTATTATTAAATCCTGCAATTCCTTTAATAAAACTGTGTCAAAAAAAGGTATTTATCGATTAATTGCCGAATATTTATCCAATTGACACATGTGTAAAAAACATTAATCTGTTATCATAAAAGCAAAATAATTATTTTAATATTTTGTATTTTATTCAAATAAATTAATTTCTGGGTCGAAAGTAAAATTCATTTTCCTACATTATGGAGGGCAAAATGGTATCTAATCGAGAAATGACCATTCACTTTTTATCTTCTCAAAAAAACAGCATCATTTCCAAATGGAAAGATCAGTTGCTCCATTTATCGGACGGATATATGGGGTATTTTAAAGGGGAAGTGGAAAATATTTTCAATCTGCTAATGGATCAGCTTGGGAAATCGGATACTGACATAGACGATGTACTGAAGGTCGTAGGTGAAAAAATTGCGTGTGATCGAGTTAATAAACAATTGGATATGGAAAATTTCTTTTCCACTGCAACCATCGGCAGATCCACCATCGTTGAGCACGTTTTGAATTCCGAGGCAACGAAAGAAGAAGTATCCGATTTAATTAAGCAAATAAACGTTTACTTCGATAAACTAATTCATTTTGCATTATCCTGTTATACCGAATTGAAAACGATGGAACTTAAAGAACGCTATCAATTCATTAGCCCAAACCATAAAGACCGTTTGACGCTCCTTGGCCAAATGACCTCAAGCTTCGTCCATGAATTCCGAAATCCACTGACTTCCATAATGGGATTCATACAATTGTTACAGGCAGAGCAACCGCAGATAAAATATCTTGATATCATTTCAAAGGAATTGGATCAGCTCAATTACCGGATCACACAATTTCTTAATATTTCCAAAAAAGAAACTTCAGAAGCACAAACTGATCTATTTTCGATTGCTCAGCTAGTGAATGAGGTAATCGAATTTTTATATCCCAGCATTTTGGAAGTAAATGCTTCGATAACATGTAATATTGCCGATGATGCCGTCATTTCCGGTTCTAAAGAAGAGTTTCGCCAAGTTTTACTTAATATTATTTTAAATGCTCTTGATGTGGTCGCCGGAATGCCATCCCCGTCCATTTATATATCAGGCTCTGAATCACCACCCGGCATTCTTACTTTAAACATTTCCAACAATGGGCCAAGAATACCGGACGAAGTCCTGCCGAATATTTTTGAACCATTCATCACCACAAAAAAAAGGGGAACGGGATTGGGACTATTCGTCTGTAAAGAAATCGTTTTAAAACATCAAGGAACCTTATCCTGCCACTCTACCGATTTCCTGACGACCTTTTCCATACAATTGAAAACTAAATAATGGATAAATATCCTTATTTCCTTGGGTTTTCAGTTTGAAATTTTTGACTGATTGACGTCCAGTTACTTATACTAATAGTTAGGTTCCACTACTAATCGAGGTGAATGACCAATAGATTGAAAATAAAAACCATCATAATTTCATACAAGATAAACGATACTTATTTTTCTTCTAACATTTAATACACTACCATCAGTTCATTCATTATTGGTTTTGGGAGGTGACTGGGATAATTAAGTCGTTCGGTACATCAGGCGATTCAATTAAGTCCCACACTAATTGGACATATTAAGTTTTTTATTAGTCATTATTTTAATCGCTTTAACTGCCTTTTTTGTAGCTTCGGAATTTTCGATCATAAGGGTTCGCAGCTCTAGGATAGATCAATTGATTGAAGAGGGAAACAAAAAAGCCATTGCGGCCAAGAAGGTTACATCCGATCTGGATGAATACCTATCCGCCACACAGCTTGGAATCACCGTTACCGCTCTAGGATTGGGGTGGCTAGGACAACCGACCATCCTCAAATTGGTTGGGCCTTTATTCAATGCCTTGAACATCCCGCAAGAAGTCACAAGCATTCTGACATTTGTCATTTCGTTTTCCCTGATAACGTTCCTGAATGTGGTTGTAGGTGAATTGGCTCCAAAGACCGTTGCCATCCAAAAGGCCGAGCAAGTAGCCTTGGCTATTGCCAGCCCTCTGATTTTTTTCCATAAAATTGCCTTTCCCTTCATCTGGATATTGAATCATTCTTCTCGTTTCGTTGTCGGATTATTTGGCTTCAAGCCTGCATCCGAAAGTGAAATAGCACATACGGAAGAAGAATTGCGTTTCATCCTATCTGATAGCTATAAAAGCGGAGAGATTAACCAATCGGAATTTAAATATGTCAGCAACATTTTTGAATTCGATGACCGTGTTGCTAAGGAAATCATGGTTCCCAGGACAGAAATCATGACCATATCAAAAGATGAAACGGTACAGGAATTCGTCGATGTGGCCAAATTGGAGAAATACACTCGATATCCTGTTGTCGAAGGTGATAAAGACCATGTCATCGGCTTAGTGAACTTAAAGGAAGTCTTCTCGGATCTTATAAAGAATCGTGAAATCCACATCAAAGCGATTGAAAATTACGCTCGTCCGATCATTCGAGTCATGGAGAATATACCCATCCACGATTTGCTTTTGAAAATGCAAAAAGAACGCATTCATATGGCTATTTTGATGGATGAATACGGCGGAACTTCGGGCCTTGTCACAGTTGAAGACATCCTAGAGGAAATCGTTGGGGAAATTCGTGATGAATTCGATATCGATGAAGTTGCATCGATCAGGAAAATTAAGGATGGACACTATATATTAGACTCTAAACTTCTTGTAAAGGAAGTGAATGATTTACTTGGCATTCACTTAGATGAAGATGATGTCGATACTATAGGAGGATGGGTCCTTACTGAAAATTATGATGTGAATGTAGGGGACATCATGGAAAAAGACGGATTCTGCTTTAAAGTGATTGAAATGGAAGACCACGCCATTCGTTCCATCGAGGTAACAAAAAAGGTCGTAAAGCTTCCTTTGGAAGAGGACCTTCCCCAAGGATAATTATTAAGAAAAGCCACGTATAAAGTCATTTTACGTGGCTTTTTGTGTTCACTTATCGGATAACCGTCCCATTTTTTTGACCGTTACGATTGGAGGCGTAGTATTTTTTTTCCATATGATATAAAGCATAATAAGGACAACGGAAAAACCAGCTCCCGGAATTATATAAGGTGCAGTTATTTCCCTGATTTGCTGCCAGTTTTCGCCGAGGATCCGTCCTAAGGATAGAAACAAAATGGTCCAAGGGATGACAGCGGCAACCGTATAAAATATAAACTTCCATACAGACATCCTTGCAATTCCCGCAGGGATGGAAATGGCATGGCGAACCACAGGAATGAATCGAGCCGTAAAAATCACGCCTACCCCATAACGTTGAAACCACTCTTCAGCCATTACGATATGATTTTCTTTAATTAAAATATATTTTCCATACTTTAAGAGAAAGGGCCGTCCGCCATAATAACCAGCCCAATAGAGAAATAATTGTGCCATCGTCCCACCTACCACACCTGCAAGGACAGCTCCCCAAAAAGTCATTTTCCCCAGGCCAACCAAATAACCACCGTATCCGAGAACAAGCTCACTCGGGATGATTTCAACCATCAGCCCCAATAAAATCCCCATATACCCCATTTCTGCAAACCAATTCAATATAGTCATAATAAGCTGTGATATCATGCAATCGGACTCCCCTTACCGCTGATTTCAAATTGTTTGTCCTTCTATCCTATTTCAGCTTATAAGGTTCTATTCGATTTTTCATATCCTGCTTCACTTTATATCACTTTTAGGAATGCACAAAAAAAGACCAGCTGATATGTGCTCCGGTCTCATTGCATCAATATTCTTTTAGCTCCCGTTTTTGGGAAAATTGAGGAAAAGTGGTGAGTAAGGATGAATCATTTTGTGAAACATTAGTGAAAATCTCCTGGCGTGATTTCGTTTTTTCAATATGAATCCCGAGATTTTTATACTTGTTGATCATTTGATTATTCATGCTTACCCTCCCTTTCATCTGTATCGTTATCCATTAACTTCCCATTTAACGAAAGGATAAAACCTATTTAAAACATTCCTTTAAAAAAAAACATTTTACACGGAGTCAATTTACTTGAATGGTTTGCAGTTGATGTTCATGCACTTCATCTTTTTCTACATGTACCTGCACCTTATATGTTCCCGATTCTTCAAATGATACCTTATTTTGATATGTCCCATTTCCATCTTCTTCTGCTTTGGTAAAATGACTCTCCTCACTGCCTTCCTTCCACACCTCGAAATTCACATCTGCATTTGTCAGTGGCTTTCCATCCAATTCTACGTTTGCTTCAAAGTTCGAACTGTTTCCTGCCTTTACAGGGTTACTTTGAAACTCGATTGATACATCCGTACTCGGATGAGCTGATGCACCTTCACTTTCATGTTCTGGAACGACCACTTCTTTTGCCGGCATCACATGAAGGCCTTTGGCAGTTACATGGGAAACCACAATATATTTGCCTTGTTCATCAAATGTATGCATCACTTGATACTTGCCACTTCCAGTACTCTTCGATTCCAGCATTGTCCGTTTATCCTGTCCGGACTTTCTCACTTCAAACATTACCTCATCAGCTTCATTCACCAATTGGCTTCCTTGTTTTACTGTCGTTTCAAGAATGACTTCTTTTCCAGGCTCCAATTTCCCTTTAATGACGATCGATGCATCCATCGATTCTGGAACAGCGCTGTTCACTTCTTTATCCTCTGGCATTTCAGACTCTTGGCACCCAGCCAGCATGAATAACAACGCAGAACACATATAGAATTTTTTCATAATAACTTCCCCTTACAATTTATTTGACTAGAAATCTACTCTTTCCATATTCCCCATCCTTTCCTTTTTTCGGATTTTTATACATCATCCACATCAACCACTTCTCATCACGGTAACTGAAGTCAGCATGGCTACCGCGATGATGGTTAAAAATGAATATAAAAAAATTGAAGTCCCTACAACGCTCAGTCCGCAAAGCAGTACGCATCCATCAATGATAAAAATCAGCAAACCGACATTGAGCCCACTCTTCCTGGAAAGGATCTGTGCCAACATATCCGTTCCGCCTGTAGAGGTCCCATACCGAAGCATCAAGCCTATTCCAAGGCCAATCAACCCTCCCCCAATTATCGCACTTACATAAATGGGGAGATCCCATCCGGTGACGGCGTCGGAAAAAATATCGATGCATAAAGAGGAAAAAAGCAAGCCATGCAAGCTGTTCAGAAATAGTTGTTTTTCAAAGTACCAAGCATATATATATAATGGAATGCTGCTCAAAATCACACCAAGGCCTGTTGGCAGTCCAAAATAGTAATGAAAAATCAGGCCAATACCTATCATGCCCCCATCCAATAAATGAAAAGGTATCAGAAAAAAATTGATACCCACACCCACTAGCATGCTGCCGGCAATGATCGCTGCCATCCTTTCCATGATTTTCATGGCCGCCACCCCCATTAATCTGCATTAAAACCTGTCCAGTTTCTATAGAATATGTTTATACCGTCCAAAAAATAATGCAACTGACCAATTTTTTATGAAGCAGGTCCTCGGTTTTCTGAATATTCTATAATAGAATGCAATAAAGTAAAGAAAACAGTCAAATATCGCTAAATATTAGCTCAAATTGATCCTTTACAAGCAATTTACCGGATTTAAGGAGCCGTAAGCTATTTGACTGAATCATTAACTCTTTCTATAATGAAAGTATTTAAATTAATTAAATTGAGGTGATTTGATGGGGCATTAAAGAATGTTCGTTTTGACGGACGGACGCTGCCTTGCGTAACGGATATGTGCATATTCTTGAAAAATAGCTGCACTCCTTCATACAGAAATTCTTCTATTTCCCGTCTACGCATCGCTTATCGGCATATACTTTTATTCTCTTCATCACTTAAAAAAATGGGAGTTCAAACAGCTGCACATCCATTTACCATAGCTAGTTTGAATGATTCCCGAAAATATTCAGCAAGGCAAAAAAAATATACTTGTATATTTTAAAAATGTAGGAGGTGGACTCCTTATTCGTCTCGTAGGCGAGTTAAGGGAGACTATTTGGACATAATAAACTTGGTTCTTATTGCCATTTTAATTGCTTTAACAGCATTTTTTGTAGCTACGGAGTTTGCGATTGTTAAAGTGAGAAGCACGAGGGTCGATCAATTAATTGAAGAAGGAAAGCCGAATGCACTTTCAGCAAAGAAGGTAATATCCAACCTGGATGAATACCTCTCAACATGCCAGCTCGGGATTACAGTTACCGCTTTAGGGCTTGGGGTGCTTGGGGAACCGACAGTTGAAACCATTTTGCACCCGCTCTTAAATCAATTGAATCTTCCAGATTCCGCTTCACATGCACTCTCAGTTGCAATTGCCTTTTTTTCCATTACCTTCATACATGTGGTTGTAGGGGAATTGGCACCGAAAACATTGGCGATTCAAAAAGCGGAGCAAGTAACTTTATTGGTTTCCAAACCTTTAATTGGTTTTAACAAGGTCATGTATCCTTTCATCTGGGTACTGAACGGCTCTGCAAGGACGCTTACAAAAATGCTAGGATTAAAAGCAGTTTCCGAACATGATTTGGCTCATACAGAAGAAGAGCTACGTATCATTGTTTCTGAAAGCTACAAAAGTGGCGAAATTAACCAATCAGAGTTTAAATATGTGAATAAAATTTTTGAATTCGATGATCGGATTGCAAAAGAAATCATGGTTCCACGTACAGAAATAGCAACGGTATCCAAAGATGATACGATCCAACAGTTTTTCACCGTTATGGCGGAAGAGAACTTTACACGATATCCTGTCATCGATGGGGATAAAGATCATGTCATCGGAATGGTCAATATCAAAGAGCTATTCACAGAAATGATCGACAAGAACAACCAGGCCGCATCAGTGATCAACCGATATGTTCGTCCGATCATACGTGTCATTGACAGTATCCCTATTCATGATTTACTTTTAAAAATGCAAAAGGAACGCATTCACATGGCTATCCTCATGGATGAATACGGCGGTACATCAGGTTTGGTGACCGTTGAAGATATCCTTGAGGAAATCGTCGGCGATATCCGCGATGAGTTCGACCTGGATGAAGTGCCGGATGTCCGCAAATTAAAAGAAGATCACTATATCATCGATGCCAAGGTATTAATCAGTGAAGTGAATGATTTACTTGGATTGGATATCAACGATGAGGATATTGATACGATGGGCGGATGGATCCTTACCGAGAATTACGAAGCCAAACAAGGTGATATCCTGACTTATGGTCCCTATAACTTTAAGATAAAAGAAATGAAAGATCACCATATCTGTTATATTGAAATATATAAACCAGCTAAAGTCGTAAGCGAAGTAAAAGAATTTCCGATGATATCACAAACTGAAATCGTTTCATGATAATAACCCCCTTTCCTAATTGACATCAGGAAAGGGGGTTATTTTTTTTCAACCGGTACATGAAATAATATAAATACATATTATATAAAACCTGCTGCATTTAGATTGAATGATAATAATTAAGTATAGTTCTACCTTTATTGTTTCATACTGTTAGAAAAGCGATACTTTTTGAAGGAGTGAGGAATTATGAAACTCATAACCATTTGCCAACACTGCAAAGGGAAAGGGAAAACCCGTTTTCTACAATTCTTTTCCCGGGACTGCAATCATTGCAAGGGTCAAGGTAAAGCGATAAAAGATATGTCAAATTTAAGAAACCAGGCAAAAAACCTCTAATAATCTTTCATATTTTGAAGTTGGATTTAATGACACCAGTTTTTTTTAACGTATCATAAACGATCAATATCGAAGGTCCAAGGAAAAGCCCAATGAAACCAAGCATTTTAAACCCTAAATAAAGACTGACCAACGATGCCAATGGGCTCAATCCCATATTTGCTGAATAAATTTTTGGTTCGATGGTCCTTCTTATAATGGTAATGACCAGGAACAGGATAACGAGGCCAATCCCTAGATGATGGTTTCCTTGCGCCCAAACAATTATTGCCCAAGGAACCAGTACAGACCCCGTCCCCAAGATAGGAAGAATGTCCACAACAACTATTAACAGTGCCAATGGAATCGTATACTTCACATTTAACAACCATAGTCCTCCATAAGCCATGATGAACGTAATTAAACTCAATAGGATTTGTGCCTTGATGAAGCCAACTGCTGCTATACTTAAATCTTGATAAACTAGCGATATCTTTTGATAGGTGGATATCTTCAAATAAAGGAATGCCTTTTTTCTTAACTTTGGCAATTCAAGACTAATTAAGAATAAAGCGATTAAATAAATTAAAAAATCAATGAAAAATCCCGGAATAAGCGTAACGAATTGCACCATATCCTGAACAAAGCCCTCTGTGAACCCCTCTAGAGCCTTGACCCCCTTTTCCATCGTTTGTTCTATTGACAGAATGAGATTTGGCGGCAATGTTTGGGAATATCGTTCCCACTGCCTTATGACTGGCAATATCGCCGTCAAATACATTTCACGTATGAATCCAGGAAATTCTTCAGAATAGACAATGATCTTCTTGATTAAAACCGAAAAGGAAAAATAAGTGATGCTCATAAGCCCGCCTACATATAAAACAAATGAAATCAATACTGCCCAAAGCCGATGCAGTTTTGCCGTTTCACCAATCATGCGGACCAATCCATCCAATAGAATGGCTGTGAGTAATGCTAAAATCAAAGCCCATGAATAGGGAATGACGATTAATATGCCTAAAAGGAAAATACCCCTCCAAAACCAGCGGAAAAAGACAGCGACATTCACTGAACAAACCCTCCTTGCACTTTCTTGTTCTCCTTATATTTATGAAACGGGGTCACATATATTTCGCTTATACGTTTTATTTTCTCAATAAAGGGAAAAAGAGTCACAAAGAGATGGAGGGATTGACATTGGATAATAAAGATAAAGAAAAGTATCTTGAAGAGCGCAATGATAAATCCAAGGCGTTCAAAAAAAATCAGGAAAAACAGCTGGAACGTGATCAAGTAGTCATGCCCATTGAAGATTTACCAATTGATGAAATTAAATATGAACGACAAGAAGAAAGAAATAAAAAGGAAACAAAACACCGCTCCACCAGCGACAGGTTTTAAAGCAAAAACCAGCCACTAAAGAGGCTGGTTTTTTGTTTGCGGGATATCTTTGCATTCAGCTTCAAAGTGTGCTATTTGGCTGCCCTTTTCTTGAAGAAATACAGTTACCGATATGGGCACCTTTTGAATGATGGTGTTTTCCATCCCCGTTTCCACCATTGATTTTTTTATCGTATCTGCTTTTCATGGGAAACAAGTCTGTTTTCCATCAGGTTACGGGCAAAAAAAATCATTTACATGGAAAAAAATATGCGCCATCTATTATTAAGCTTCCTCTTGTCAGCTTGTATATCCTTCCCCCATTGTGAGGATTTTGCGAGTCTGGGTTCTCGATTAATTCTATTAATTCTATTCATTCAGCCATTATCTTTCCCATTCCTGAAGTGTTTCCAAAAATAAACATTGACTGAAATAAATGATTCATTACAATAGACTTTTAAGAATTAAAGAATATAATGGACTGGTCGACCATTATAAAGGAGAATCCTATGACGAACCCTACTCAATTATTTCATCAATATTTACAAGTATCCAGATCATTAGTCAGCAAAATGAATGAACAAATTACAGCCCTTGAAATTTATCATAATCAGTGGACAATCCTGAATTATTTAAAAAACTGTGGATATTCCACAATCCCAGATATCTGTAATTACTTGGATGTAGATAATGTTATTATCACACGTTCGGTCAACAGCATGGAACAGAATAATATGATTAAACAGGTCCCTGGAAAAGATGAACAGGAAAAACGGATCGAGCTGACTCCCCGGGGCAAAGAGGTACATACAAAATGCCTTAAAATTGCAGAGAAAATTGAAGGAAAAGCCCTGGATGGCATTACTGAAGAAGAACAGGATATGTTTTTCCAGACGGTCCTTAAAATCCTCAATAATATAAGAAACTGAATGGGTGTCTTATATTATTGTTGAGAGAATCACGGCCTTTCCATTTTCCTGTACGAATCAAGCTATAGCCATACCTTTTTTAAAAGTCGGATTCCTTCTTCGATTTCCCTTTCGGATAAACCACCGTACCCAATCAAAATAGTCGGCCCTTTTACGTTTTTTGAGTGATAAACCGAAGTTGGATGGACTGTAACCCCAACATTGGCAGCCTTTTGAATGAGCTCTGACTCACTTATGCCGTTTTTTACTTTTAAAAGAACGTGTAATCCTGACTTTTCACCGATTACGGCTACATGATCATGGAAGTTCTCTTCAATTGCATTCAGCAACACCTTATTCTTTTTACGATAAATCGTACGCATTTTATTCAGGTGGCGTTCCCAATGTCCATTTATCATAAAAAGACAGAGCGTTTCCTGAATAATTCTGGAAACGGTCTGTTTGTATCCTATTAACTTCTGCTGATAGTCGTAAGCCAACTCCTTGGGTAAAACCATATAGCCCACCCTGATTGACGGGATTAGCGACTTTGAAAACGTGCCAAGATAGATGACCTTTCCATTTGTGTCCAACCCCTGCAAGGATGGAATCGGTTTACCTGCATGACGGAATTCGCCGTCATAATCATCTTCAATAATATAACCCTCTTTTTCTACTGCCCAATTCAATAATTCCACCCTTCTAGTTATCGGCATGATCATGCCGGAAGGAAATTGATGGGAAGGAGTGACATAGGCAACATTCGCTGCACTCGCTTTCAAAGAGTCCACACTAATTCCACCTTCATCTAATGGAATGAAAGCCATATTGGCTCCCTCCAACCTCAGTACCTCCCTAACCCGATGAAATCCAGGGTCTTCCAACCCAAAAATTCGCTCATTTCCAAGAAGCAACCGCAGAAGATGGATGAAATACTGTGTACCTGCCCCAATGATGATTTGATCAGCGCCACAGCGAACTCCTCTCGATTGAAATAGATAGGAAGAGATCTCAGCCCGGAGCCCCCATTCCCCTTGGGGATCACCACTCATGAACATTTTTCTTTCCTGTAGATACAAAGTATTGTTTAAGCATTTTTTCCACACAGCATGCGGGAAAGAATCCATGTCCACCCGGCCATGATTGTAATCGATCATATTCCTTTCATCCTTAGGGCCCATCTTCTCTTCGGTAACATGCAACGGTTCATTCAAAGGTGAGATCGGTTCTAAATCAGCTACGTAAAAACCTTTCCTTAATTGACTTTCCACATACCCTTCTGCCATCAACTGCTGATAAGCAGTATCTACTGTATTAAGGCCTATTCCTAAATGCATGGCTAGTTTTCTTTTAGAAGGCAGTTTCATTCCTGCCTTTATTTGCCCATTCTCGATTTCCGTTTTAAAGTATTTATACAATTGGACATATAAAGCTTCTTTATTCGTCTTATCTAAGGTTAGAGTGATTTCAAACATTTGGTCCTCCTAAAAAACTGGTTCCATAAATTATATCAGCCTTGGTCCTTATTATAGGACCAGGATATTTTTATAATGAAAATATCAATCAAGAGGAGGAGATTATGGAACATATCGAATTACTCGGGAAACACGTGATACTAACCCCAATGATGGAGCATCATATCGAACCGCTTTACGCTGCTTCCCTGCCACCTGAAATATGGAAATGGAGCGCAACAAAGATCTTGTCATATGAAGAGGCGATTTCCTATGTAAAGGAAGGCATCCGAGCAAGGGAGCAGGAACTTCATCATCCATTTGTCGTTATCGATCAAACAAATGATACGATAGTTGGCAGCACTAGCTTCAGAAATATTCAATTTCATAATCAGTCCCTGGAAATCGGTTCGACTTGGTATCATCCCGATAAATGGCGGACAGCCATTAACACAGAATGTAAGTACCTGCTATTGCAGCATGCTTTTGAAAAGTGGCACATGACCCGGGTTGAATTCAGGACGGACGAATTGAACAAAAGGTCGCGTGCAGCAATAGTCAGGCTCGGTGCCCTTGAAGAAGGCATTTTACGGATGGAGAAAAAACTGCAAGGTGGAAGGATAAGGAATACGGTGGTCTACAGCATTCTCGAGCACGAATGGTCCTGTGTGAAAAAGAACTTGGAAGCTTTTTTGGCAAGGTGAAGATGGAGAAAAAAAGTGCCGCTTATTTGAACTGTGCCCCATTTTACGGACAGTATAAAAAAAGCGCCTAAGCGGCTAATATGTGGTCCCGGTATTGTACCGGGGCTATTTTTCAGGTGAGTCTTTATGACCCGATTCAATTTTAGTTAATGAATCCTTTTGCCTTTTCGTGGATCGAATGAATATGCAAACGACAATCGCAAATAAAAGCGGCATTAGTAAAGCAAATAGAAGGTAAATCGTATCTCCAATGAACAAGTTCATTCCCCCTAAGCATTTCGATCCGCACTTTTGTCCGTAAAGCTTTTCCGTCAAACTGGATGATCACTGCTTAGTCTCCCGGTTCCTTCAAATACTTTGTGACAATCGAATCATATCCTGACACTGAATCCCATTTTCATAAATGGCCACGGAATAGTTTCTATTAAAAAAGTCGCGATCGACCCCAGTTATTCTAAAACCGCATTTTTGGTAAAGGGCAAGCTGCCCTATCCCCGAATTTCCCGTGCCGATTTCAATCGTTTTATAACCTTGTTCCCTTGCATGGCTTATGGCGTGTTCAATCAATTGCTTTCCGATTCCTCTTCCATGATGCCGTTCATCCACTGCGATGTTCATTATCTCTATCAATTCAGGACCTTTTTTCAGCAAAACATAAACCCCGATGATTCGCTTATCCATCTCGGCAACAAAGCACGTCCCACTTCCCAAGTATGCTTTTACCAATTTCCTTGAAGGATCAGCCAAAAGCAACAAATGCATCGGCGGTGACTCATCCACCAATAATCCCCTTATCTTCATCCCCATACAAACCCTTCTCATTTTAGTTCTTCTACTAGAAGTTCCATCAATTCTGATGCCGGAAGTTCCCTGCTCAACTTATACCCTTGCCCTGCCCACAAAGCCATCAATTCAGGATTGTTTTTTTGTCCCGCCGCTTTTCGCATTAGCTTGGTCATGTGATGGACATAAGGATATGCGACGGGTGCAATGCTATCATATTCCCTTAAAAAGTGATTCACCAACCCGCGTGCCCTCCGGCCGCTGAAGGCGCGGGTAACTGAGGTCTGGGTAAAACGGGGATTTCCGAGAGCTGCCTTATGGACGGGACTTGCCCCGCTTTCGGGACAGCGAAGGAAAGCTGTTCCCAATTGTGCGGCTGTCGCTCCCGCTGCAAGCACGGCAGCGATATCCTTTCCATGCATCAGTCCACCCGCTGCAATGATTGGTAACTTCAGTTCATTTTCAACCATCCGTATTAATACTAAAAGACCGTAATCGTCTTCCGTGCCGTTCTCGAAGCTGGCTCGATGCCCCCCTGCCTCAATCCCCTGTACACATAGAACATCCGCACCTGCACCAGCTGCCCTTTTTGCTTCCTGAAGGTTGGTTACTGTCACGACAATAAGAGAACCGGCGCTTTGGAGCTCCCTTATTACATCTTCCGCAGGACAACCAAACGTAAAGCTGACGACATCGACCCGAGCCTCTTTTAATGCAGTTAGTTTATTTTCCCAATCATCATCATCACTATCGGCTTTTCCAATCTCAACCCCTACATTCTCGGCCTCCTTTTCAATTTTTTCACGATAGGCAAATAATAAAGTTTCATCCACCACTTCGTTACCTGGAACAAATACATTCACGCCAAATGGGCGCTGGGTCAAGTTACGAGTCTGCCCAATCTCGTCTTTCATCTGTTCTGCACTCTTATAGCCAGCGGCAAGAAATCCCAATCCTCCCGCATTGGATACTGAAGCCGCAAGCCGTGGAGTGGAGGCTCCTCCTGCCATCGGTGCTTGAATGATTGGATATCTCAGTAAATCTTTGAACAATCCACACAACTCCCTTTTGATTTTTACTCATACCCTTATCATTTTTACGTTTTCTTGATATAATGATTATCTGTAAGAGATAAGTGTCTAAATGATCACCCTTTATATCTTGCAAATATAAAACATAGGTGGTAAATAAAAAATGGAAACAAAACCATATAGAGTATTACTTTATTATTTGTATGTACCTATCGAGAATCACGAAGAATTTGCAGCCGAGCATCTTGCGGCATGTAAAGCACTTGAATTGAAAGGTCGTATCCTGGTGGCCTCAGAAGGTATCAACGGAACGGTTTCAGGTACGATCGAGCAAACCAACCAATATATGGAAATGATGAAAAGCGATTCCCGCTTTGCCGATATCGTGTTTAAAATAGATGAAGCTGATGGACATGCTTTCAAAAAAATGCATGTTCGTCCGAAAAATGAACTTGTCACGCTTCGTCTGGAAGATGACATCAACCCGAACCGGACGACAGGCCAATACTTGAGCCCGAAGGAATTCTTCGAGCAAATGCAAGATGAAAACACTATCGTCCTTGATGCCAGAAATGACTATGAATTTGATTTAGGACATTTCAGGGGTGCAATCAAGCCGGAAATCACGAATTTCCGCGAACTTCCGGATTGGGTCCGTGAAAATAAACAAATGTTCGAAGGCAAAAAAATCCTTACGTATTGCACAGGCGGTATCCGCTGTGAGAAATTCTCAGGCTGGCTTGTCGAAGAAGGCTTTGAGGATGTTAGCCAGCTGCATGGCGGCATCGCAACATACGGGAAGGATCCCGAAGTCCAAGGTGACCTTTGGGATGGACAAATGTATGTATTCGATGAAAGAATTGCCGTACCCATCAACCAAAAGGAACACGTCATTGTCGGACGCGATATTTATTCCGGCGAGCCTTGTGAACGCTATGTCAATTGCGCTAACCCTGAATGCAACAAGAAAATCCTATGCAGTGAAGAGAACGAACACAAACATATGCGCAGCTGCACTCACGAATGCCGAGTGCATCCGCGTAACCGCTATGTAGCCGAGCATAACCTTTCTGAAGAAGAAGTATCTGAGAGATTACAGCAAATCGAAGAAACCTTCACGGCAAAATGATTAAGCAAACCCGAATCAGTGGACATGATCCCTATTCGGGTTTTTTTATAGCCTATATCCAATTTTCCGAAGATTACACTTGTTAACTTTCAAAACTGCCCAAACCGGAATATTTCTTACATTCCTACTTCTATATCAAAATAGAAAAAACCTTCTTTAAAAGCAAAAGAAAGAATCAATCCGCTAACTTCTAAAGCTTTTTCATGATTGTCCCTTCATGAAAAAAGCGATTCCTCTTAAAAAGAATCGCTCCTGCATCAATAATTTCAGTTTGCCTCTGCACTCACAACAATTCCGCAAGCTTGTCTATCGCCCGCATCACCAGTTTTCAAGGTATCTCCATCAGATCCTTTTTCTCCACTGGCTTCATAACGATCAGGAATATTGGCAAAGTTGTCTGGATTTGCATGAACGATGACAGCCAACTCTTCTTTCTTCAGTTGGTCTATTGTCATGTTATCCAATGTTGCCGTATATTTTGCTGTCCCATCTTCTTTTACATAGAGAGGGGGCATGTCCCCTGCATGATTCGAGTGCGTTTCATCAGTTGGATTGAAGTGTCCTCCCGCTGTAGTGAAAGGGCCTTCCTTAGCACGTGCGTCACATGCCGCGTTTTCGTGAATATGGAATCCATGATAGCCTGGCTCAAGGCCTTCCAAAGTGGTCTCGATCACCACAGCATTCTCTTCCGCGGAAAAGTTTACAGTACCAAGGGGTTTACCTTTTATATCTTTAACTTCTGCTTTCACCTGCGGATCCATCTCTGTATCTGTTCCTTGTCCCACTGTATTCATATCTTCGGCATTTTTGTCGCCCTGATTTGAATCATCCGCTGAATTACATCCATACAGTAAAAAGGCAGCACACATAGGCAGCACAAATTTTTGCTTATAGTTCATGATAAATCCCCTCACTCTCTTATATGTATATTCCTCTTATTATTTACCACTATTATGGAAAAATAAACAGAAAGCGGGATAAATAGGAAAATAGATTACACCAGCGAGTAGAACCTCTTACTAAATTCACAGACAAGGATCTTATATTATAGCTTAATGGGCTCACATTTTACAAAGTGATGACACCGAAAGCAATGGCTGCAATCGTCATGATGATGGTTGTCCCAAACGCCCATTTAAACAGGAATTTTTGGTGATCCCCAAAATCCACCCCTACAAGACCAATCAATATGAATGTGGCAGGCACCAATGGCGATAATGGGAATCCTGTGGTCGAATGACCTAATAAAGCCGCCCTTCCGATTTCAACAGGGGCAATACCGAAGTTCGATGCCGTTTCACTGATAATCGGCAGAATGCCAAAGTAATAGGCATCAGGTGAAAAAATGAACCCCATCGGAATGCTCGAAAGCGCTACGACCAGTGGCAAATGTGCCCCAAGCCAATCCGGAATGATGGTTACGATTGAAGCGGCCATCGAGTCCATCATCTTCGTTTCAGTGAATACACCCGTAAATATCCCTGCAGCAAAAATGAGTGTACAGATCATTACGAAACTATTGGCATGACTTAAAATCCTTTCCTGCTGTTCTTGTGGGTTCGGAAAGTTAACCAATAACGCAATAGCAAAAGCGGAGGCAAATAGGATTTGGATTGGCAGCAATTCCATCACCAGCAATACCATCAGTAAAATCGTCAAGAGCCAATTAAACCAAAATAACTTGGATGTTCCTTCAGGTGTGGTTTCAGCGGCTGCAGCCTGTTCACTCATACCAGGTGGCATGGTCCTTCCCATCGACCTGACTCCTAATCTCTCTCTTTCCTTTTTGCCAAGTACATATGCCGAAAAAAGTGTCCATAAAAGCCCGCAAATCATGACTGGAATGAGAGGAATGAATAACTCCGATACTTGAACTTGAAGGCTCGCGGCCGCTCTCACCAAAGGTCCTCCCCAAGGAATCATATTCATGACCCCCGCACCTAAACCAACGACACAGGCCAATACGAGTCTATTCATTCCTAATTTCATATAAAGCGGTAGCATGGCGGAAACGGTGATCATGAATGTAGAAGAACCATCCCCATCCAAACCTACCAACATGGTTATTATGGCAGTTGCCATGACAACCTTTAGCGGGTCGCCTTTTACAAAACTCAGTATTTTAGCGATCATGGGCTCGAATAAACCAACGTCAATCATTAATCCAAAATATAAAATAGCAAAAACGATCATGACTGCTGTTGGTGTCACCTTTAAAATACCTGCCACCATCATATCTCCCATTTCAGATGCAAACCCGCCAATCACACCAAAAGCAATCGCCGTGAGGATAAAAGCGACGACTACGGATAGACGCTTTGTGATGACTAATACCAAAAACGTTAAAATCATGCTAAATCCTAAAATAGTTAACATGTAAAAAACTCCTTTAATTTGAAAATGAACGCCTTTCCTTTTATCTAATTTTTCCGAAAAATCAATATTTTCAAATTATACCATTTGCACATTCATTAAAAAACCAGTTTTTATAAGCAAAAATCAAATTCATTTAATAAATTAGTTAATTTCTGTATACTATTATTTAGGAACCCGAAGTTTTTTTCGAAGGAAAGAAGTGTTGTATGTAAAATGAATGCTCATAAAATAGCTAAACGGAATCTTTTCATCATGTGGTTCGCCAACTTCTTCATAGGCGGAAGCATGACGATGGTTCTTCCATTCATATCTTTATACATTGGTACATTCGGGGATTATTCGACCCAATATATCCAGCATTGGTCCGGATGGACATTTGGTATCACCTTTGTGACTGCCTTTTTATTTTCTCCTATTTGGGGACGGATTGGCGACCGGTATGGCAGAAAGAAAATCTTGATTGCCTGTGCCTTTGGGATGGGACTGTCCATTTTCTTGATGGGATTCGTTGAAAATGTTTGGCAGCTTTTCGTCTTAAGGATGTTCACGGGAATATTCACTGGCTTCATATCCATGTCACAGGCCTTCATATCAACGCAGACTCCGAAAGAGATTGCCGGACGCGTACTGGGAACACTGCAAACGGGAAATATAACTGGTTCACTTTTCGGACCATTGCTTGGCGGCATTCTTGCAGACACACTCGGCTATTCAACCGCCTTTAAATTCACCTCTATCACCATTTTCATCTCTGGACTTCTTGTTTTTGCAACCAAGGAGTATCAAATGGAACGGCAAAAGGGAACAAAGTCGAGCTATACAAGCAAGGAGGTTCTCTCGCATATCATGCGGAATCCGATCCTAGTGAATGTCATGCTCATTTCGACACTTGTTCAAGTAGCCCACTTCAGCATCCAGCCCATTCTTTCTTTATACGTCGGCGAGCTGCATGGAACTTCCAATCTTGGATTTTATTCAGGTATCGCCTTTTCTGCGGCAGGCCTAGGGAATTTATTGATGGCGCGTCACTGGGGCAAGATAGGTGATCGGCATGGACATGTGAAGATTCTTGTGCTGCTTCTTTTTCTGACTGCCACTGTCTACTTGCCTGGTGCCTTCATCAATCACTTTTGGCAGCTTGTTTTTGTACGTTTCATACTGGGCATGGCAATAGGTGGCATCATCCCTGTAAGGATTGCCTACATTCGCCAAGAAGCGCCGGTCGCAATGCAGGGGGAAGTACTTGGGTACAATACGAGCCTGCGCTTTTTAGGCAATATCATCGGACCTGCTATGGGCGGTATGGTAGCTGGTTTCTATGGATTCTCCGCTGTTTTCATCACGACCAGTACCTTGCTCCTTATCGCTGGCCTGGTCCTCTATTACGCGATGCACCGCAATCCGGAGTTGGCCAGATCACATTAATCAAATTCGGGCGAGAAAACCTGCTTCCAGATGGAAGTCAGGTTTTTATCTGTTTAACGCACATACAGCCGTATTGCCAGATACATCTGAAGCTGGATCTTGTTTCGGTCGGATCCCGATTAAGGCAGTGATGCCGAGATCGACTACTTTATTCAAAAATACATATCATCAAGCATCAGAGTTATTGTGAATGCGGAATCATCGAAGGAAACCAGAAAAGGATTTGAAGCGAGTGCACTTTCAAGCCTATCAGTTAAATAACATGCTTTGTAAAGATAGGTTCAAAAGAAATGAATCAAACTTCCTGAAGGTCATAGCTTTAGGCTAACCACTTTAATATCATCATACCCACCCATAAACTGATAAGTATTTTTTCTGCACTTCAATTTTATGTTAAGATTATTTTAGGCAAATTTTATGAAAGTAAAAGACGCAAAGCCACGGGCCTAAACCAACAACTTAGTTGTCATGGCAGCCGGGCCGCCATGATTTATCTTGATTAAATCGCTTAATCATTTATTTCGTGCCCCTTTTTAATTTGCCTAAAAATTTGAAAAAAGAGGGTTATATATGTTTTTTCCAACCATTTATTCAGCTGCTACGGATGAGAGACACATAGTTAAAGATAAAAATACATGTGCATGCGGCACAAGATATAATGTATTCGCAATGTTGACAAGAAGCGACCTTCGAAAGATCAGGTTCAAGCATTATAAAGAAGTGACATGTCCAAAATGTAAATCCAGTATCCTTGATAAGGAATAGCCACTTAACACTGCCCTCTACGAAGTAGGTGAAAGGGAAAATATCGTTCCGTTAAGTAAAGCTTCCTTACCTTATGCCAATCAAGTTAAGGCACAAAATCGACATAAAAAAAGATCCTTCAAGGACTTTTATCATTGTCTTAAAAGGTGTACGGTCGGACTATAGTTGGCTCGATTGGTATAAACCGTGCAGTTTATCAGCAATAATCATTCAATCGTGTTTTCTGCATCTTCTAAAACCATGTCCGGAATGTCATGGATCCGTTCCATTCGGTAACGCAATGCACTGCGGTGTTTGAAAAATGAAATCCATAGTATTTTTGAATTTCCGTTATTGAATAGGTAGACACTTAATGTACCCATCAGATTTGCTCCCCCCTTCAGCATGTGCAGGGTCTTTCAAATTATCCAAGAGCTTGTAAGAGCCCAATTCGTCAAAAATGGCCAAGCTATTTTTTTGGAAATCCAATTCTGCTGAATTTATAAGCATGCATGCCCTGTTTATAGACCTAATAATAATCCTCCATCTTAATGGTGGTGCCCATCCCAATATGTAGCGCCAAGGAAAGCTTATTGAAAATAGCTGTCCATTAAGATAATGATATATCTCCTCCTATACGGGGTTGCGAGTTCACTTTCCCTTCCACGGATACCATCATATCAT
Source organism: Peribacillus sp. YIM B13481 (assembly GCF_042787985.1). Lineage (NCBI taxonomy): Bacteria > Bacillati > Bacillota > Bacilli > Caryophanales > Bacillaceae > Peribacillus > Peribacillus sp. YIM B13481. The sequence continues at coordinate 78,271 of NZ_JBHZPE010000006.1, read as the reverse complement.
CGCTTTAAGTCATGATGATTTCTTTATTAAGATACAGTTGTTCTTTCATATGATCCCATTCCAAGGCTTTTTCTGCCTGCCTTACAATCAGGTTCGGATGGTTAGGCAGTGACTCCACTTCCAGTTCCACAGCCCCAATGTAAATCGCTTCCGCAGTCTTGAGAAACACTACCAACAGAACCAACAACTGAAACCCACCCGATTTTTCAGTAAAAGGGAAATAGGCATGTAATTCATTCTCCCCCCATTACCGTAATCGTTTACTAAAGTTTTGAGGATCCTATCGAAGGACTTTGTAAACAAACATAGTTTACCGATCCTTCGTATAGATAAATGGAGGCATCTTCAGCCCTGGTCCCCCCACATGATAGCTCAAGCACTTTTTTCCTTCTTTAGGCATGAATAGCCCTAGAAATATCCATATAGATAGAAAGAAGGTCACATGCTATAATTTAGTGCGTTAACAATGAAAGTAACACACATATATAAAGAAAAGAAGGAGTGTTTCTTTGAATACATCAGCATACAAACAGGAATGGTTCGGTAACGTTCGGGAGGATGTTCTTTCCGGAATTGTCGTTGCCTTGGCATTGATTCCAGAGGCGATTGCCTTTTCGATCATTGCTGGTGTTGACCCAATGGTAGGTCTATATGCCTCATTCTGCATTGCCATCGCCATCTCGTTTTTCGGCGGAAGGCCGGGAATGATATCGGCTGCCACTGGAGCAATGGCACTCGTAATGGTCGATCTTGTTAAAGATCACGGCTTGAACTATTTACTTGCTGCAACTATATTGACTGGTTTGCTGCAAATTTTACTAGGGGTTTTAAAAATCGGGAAATTAATGAAGTTCATCCCGAAGCCGGTCATGACTGGTTTTGTGAATTCTCTAGCCATCTTGATTTTCACGGCACAGCTTACCCATTTCGTGGGCGAATCATGGATCATGTATCTCATGACAGCCATTTCATTAGCTATCATTTATCTTTTTCCGCTGATCACGAAAGTCATACCTTCACCACTTGTCGCCATCATATTCATGACAATCGTTGCAGTTACCACGGGAGCTACGGTGCGTACGGTTGGGGATATGGGGCAATTGACTGAAGCCCTTCCGATGTTCATGCTTCCTGACATCCCTTTGACCTTCGAAACTTTGGCGATCATTTTCCCTTATTCCATAGCCCTTGCGTTTGTCGGGTTGCTTGAATCATTATTGACCGCTCAAATTGTCGATGAGATGACTGACACGGACAGTAATAAAAATAAAGAAGCCAAAGGCCAAGGGATTTCGAATATCATTGCCGGATGTTTTGGCGGAATGGCAGGATGTGCGATGATCGGCCAATCCGGTATCAACATTAAATCGGGAGGAAGGGGCCGGCTTTCCACTTTTGTAGCTGGCGCATTTCTTATGGTATTAATCGTGGTATTGAATGATGTCCTTGTTAAAATACCGATGGCTGCCCTTGTCGCAGTCATGATCATGGTTTCAATCGGGACCTTTGACTGGTCTTCCCTAAAGCGGCTCACTAAAGCTCCAAAGACGGATGCAGCAGTGATGATCGTGACGGTCCTCATTGTTCTTTATACACATGACTTATCTAAAGGGGTATTTGCTGGAGTGCTCTTGAGCATGATTTTCTTCTCGGCTAAAATTTCTAAAGTGGCTGTTGAGAAAACGGAAGACATCCATGCCAAGAAAATCATTTATCGTATCAGCGGACAAATATTTTTCGCTTCGGTTCAGGACTTTGTTTCTAAGTTCGATTTCAAGGAAAAAGCCGAAACGGTCATCATCGATTTTTCCCATTCTAAAATATGGGATGCTTCTGCAGTCGGTGCTGTTGATACGGTTGTCCTTAAATATCAGTTTCAAGGTACACCTGTCCAGGTGCAAGGCCTGGACGAGGAGAGTTCGTTATTGCTTGAAAAACTCGCCACCTCAGAAAGTAAAATATCTTGAAAAAGTATAATTCTGCTGAATAGAAACTTTTCAAACCGACAAAATAGATAACATGAAATATTTCCTTTTGAAAGGAGCGAAAAGCATGACATCCGATCAGGATTATACAGCAGCGAATCTGTCACCAGATTTATTGAATGAACTGAAAAGCTTTGAAAGCAAACTTGGCGAGGAAGCCAATAAAGAACTGATTGTCATCGCCTATGAAAAAGAAAAGGAAACCTTAAATTAAAAAAAAAGACTCAAACACCTTTAAATGGATGGTTGAGTCTTTTTTTGATGTACAGAAAAGGGGCCCCAAAGTATTAAATGGGCACCCCTTTTCCAATATTATTTACTGAATACGTCCGTTAAAACCGGAACGATTTGTTTTTTACGCGATACAACGCCCTCTAAGACGGCAATGTTATTGTTTAATGAAACGTCATATGCCTTTTCCACTGCATCAGCCGCTTTTCCAAGAGCCAAGGCCACAGAATCATTGGTCAAGATATCCGTTACGACGAATAGGAATAAATCCAATTCCTTCACAGCGATGACCGATTCAATGGCTGCTTCTATTTCAGCTTGCTTAGCAAGAACTTCGTTCGGATCTACAGCATTGACCTGAGCTATCTCAACTTTAGCCATTCCCATGGAGAATTCTTTTGCATCAAGAGTGATTAGCTGGGCAATCGTCTTGTCGCTCAAGTCAGCTCCCGCCTTCAACATTTCCAAGCCATATGTTTCAGCGTTTACTCCCGCAATATCAGCCAGTTCCATAGCTGCTGCAACGTCTTGCTCTGTGCATGTCGGGGATTTGAACAATAAAGAATCGGAAATTATGGCAGATAGCATAAGTCCGGCGATCGTTTTAGGGACTTCAATGCCGTTTTCTTTATAGATTTTATTTAAAATGGTTGCCGTACAGCCAACTGGCTCCGCACGGTAATATAAAGGATCGCTTGTTTCAAAGTTAGCGATACGGTGATGGTCAATAACTTCCAACACACGGACTTGGTCAATATCTTCTGCACTTTGCTGGCGTTCGTTGTGGTCGACCAGGATCACGCCATCCGCTTCCCCTGCCACTTTTTCCACAAGGCGGGGAGCTTCGAATTTGAATTGGTCCAACGCATATTGAGTTTCACCATTCACTTCACCCAGACGAACTGGTTCAGCGTTGATACCTAGTTGCTTTTTAAGATCTGCATAAGCGATTGCTGAACAGATTGTGTCTGTATCCGGGTTTTTATGTCCAAAAACTAATACTTTTTCCAAGATTTTAACCCCTTTTTCATAAATATTTTTCCGCGAATCCCCTCATCGCAATAAGGGAGACCCACCTTTACTATACACTTTATTTTAACACAAAATCCCGTAAATTCAGTGCTCGAATTACCCATTCCCCAATAAAATCTTTCATTCTCAATCCCTCTACCTTCACTTTGTCAATAGATAAGGGTTGGTTTTTCTCAAATATATTAGTTGAATTATCATCGTATATGGCTTACGATAATATAAGCAGAAATACTAGATATTGATTACACAAACAATACTAATAACTATATATAGAATATTTTATAATCAAAGGTGCCAGTGATGGCTGAAAAGGGAATCCGGTGTAAACCCGGAACTGTCCCCGCAACTGTAAATGTGACGAAATGAGAAACCACTGTATAGCTCTCTCTATACGGGAAGGACTCAAAGTAGGATGATCATGAGTCAGGAGACCTGCCTTGATTTTTTCATGTTTCTTATTCTTCGGGGATTGAGATGATGAAACGATAGTATAATGGCTATTTTTTCATGGTTCTTTTATTCTATCGTTTGATCCGCTCAATCCATTTGGGCGGTTTTTTTATTTTAGCGGAAGTTTACAAGGAGGATTATTAATGACTCAAACATATAACTCTACCATAAGCGAAAATGACACCGAAACGAATTCAATCCAGCTTGAGATGTTATCAAAGGAATTCGAAGGCCGTCTCGATATGGAAAAGTTCAAAAAGCGTTTTATAAAATGGCTTGATCGCAAAAGTGACTCAACCGATGAACAGGCATCAAAAAAACTGATTCAGCTCGCTCTTGAAAGTGTGGATATAGATGCTCCCGATTGGACGTTCGTTGCTGCAGCAGAACTATTGAATACGATGTATAGGGATGCACAGGCAAATCGAGGTTATGAAGGCATGAGTTATGGCCCATTCTATGAACTGATCACGGAACTCTCGCAACTTTCAGAAGGCCAGCGTTATCCCATTTATAAATCAGAACTGCTAGCTTCTTATACGAAAGCAGAAATTGAGGAATTGGGTTCGGTGATCGACCCGGAAAAGGATAAATTATTTTCTTACATAGGCATCTACTTATTAAACGATCGCTACCTAGCCCGCCCAAAAAAAGACAAGGTCTACGAACTGCCTCAAGAGCGCTTCATGATCATCGCGATGGAAATCATGCGAATGGAAAAAACGGAGCATCGTCTTCAACTAATAAAAGAAGCTTACTGGGCCATGTCCAACCTTTATATGACTGTTGCGACGCCTACTCTATCCAATGCAGGTAAAACGCATGGACAGTTAAGCTCTTGTTTTATCGACGCAATTGAAGATTCCATTGACGGCATCTATCTATCTAACTACGATGCTGCAAAAGTATCAAAATTCGGCGGCGGTGTAGGTCTTTACGTTGGTAAGATTCGTTCGCTTGGTTCTGATATCCGAGGTTTCTCTGGAAACAGTTCCGGCACGACTCCCTGGATCCGGCTATTCAACCAGACAGCTGTCAGTGTCGATCAATTGGGGCAACGTAAAGGTGCCATCGCGATTTACTTGGATGCCTGGCATAAAGATATTATGAGCTTTCTTGATTTGAAGACGCAAAACGGGGATGACAGATTAAAAGCCCATGATATTTTTACAGGTGTATGTATTCCTGATTTGTTCATGGAGGCTGTACGCGACAGAAAAGAATGGTATCTTTTCGATCCACACACCGTCAAGCAAACCCTTGGATTCTCACTTGAAGATCTTTATGACGAGAAGAAAGGCGAAGGAAGCTTCAGGAATCATTATGCACTTGCTGTCGAGGCCGCAGAAAACGGTACACTTCCAAACTATAGCTTTGAAAAAATCAATGCGATGGACATCATGAAAAGCATCATGATTTCTCAATTAGAAGAAGGCGTACCATATATGTTCTACCGCGATGAAGTGAACCGGAAGAATCCGAATAAACATAAAGGCATGATTTACTGTTCTAACCTTTGTACGGAGATTGCTCAAAACTTAAGCCCTTCGACGATTACGGATGAATATGAAACAGAAGATGGAGATGTCGTTGTGGTCCGTAAAAGCGGCGATTTCGTTGTCTGCAACCTATCATCCATTAACTTGCCCCGTGCGGTGAGCAGCGATGTTTTGGAGAGGTTAATTCCCATTCAGGTCCGGATGCTGGATAACGTCATTGATGTCAATAATCTTCCGGTCAAGCAAGCATCCATCTCGAACAAACGTTACCGGGCAATTGGTCTAGGAACGTTTGGATGGCATCATTTACTTGCCACTCAGAATATTTATTGGGAATCGGATGAGGCTGTTCACTATGCCGATGCTTTATACGAAAAGATCGCTTACTTAACAATCAAAGCATCCAACGAGTTGGCCAAGGAAAAAGGATCATACCCATATTTCGAAGGATCGGATTGGCATACAGGGGAATATTTCGAACTTCGTGACTATACAGATCAAAAATGGATGGATTTAAAAGCAGATGTGCAGGAGCACGGTACCCGTAATGGATATTTAATGGCTATTGCCCCCAATTCATCGACTGCTAAAATCGGTAATTCAACGGATGGAATCGATCCTTTGTATGAAATTGAATTTTACGAGGAAAAGAAAAACTTCAAATTCAAGGTGACCGCACCAGGATTGACGCCAAATACGTATGAATATTATAAAAAGACCCGCTTTAATTTGGACCAACTGGAGAGCATCAGGCAAAATGCAGCCCGCCAACGCCATATTGACCAAGCAATCAGCTTTAATCTGTATGTACACAACACAATCAAAGCGAAGGTCCTATTGGATATCCATTTAACGGCGTGGGAATCCGGGTTGAAATCAACGTATTATGTTCGTTCGACTTCTTCCGAATATGACAATGCCTGCGAAAGCTGTTCTAGTTAACGACGATCAAACCCTTAGTAATCTATTCTTAAAGGAGTTTTCACGAATGACCAATCATATAAAAAAGATCCGGATGCTGGAACCAACGCATCCAACTAAAGCGACCGGTGTTTTCAAAGGAGAAGCTTCAGGCTTTCTCCTTTGGAACGATATTCAGTATGAGAAATTCTATGATACCTATACACAGCTCATCAATAACTTTTGGAAGCCTTCAAGCGTGAACATGATTCAGGATAAAAAGCAGTGGGGAGAATTGGACGAAGATATCCAGGACGCTTTTCTTGATATCCTTACGATGATTGCTGGAATGGACAGTCTACAAACGCCTACTTTAGTAGAAATCCTTCGGTATATAAAGGATCCTGCGGCAAAAGCTATCCTGGCAAACATGGCCCAACAGGAATCCATCCATAATGAATCCTATTCCTATATCCTTGCTTCCCTGATACCGGTAGGCAAGCAAAAACAGCTTTTCGACCGCATTAAAGAACATCCGGAAGTGATTAAGCGTAATCAACCGATCGTGGATGCCTACCAAAAGTTTGTGGACGATCCAAGCCCTCAGCATTTATTCGAGGCACTGATCCATTCAACGAACCTCGAAGGGATTTATTTCTATCTGGCTTTCGCCTTCTATTATAATTTAGGACGCCAGAACCTTATGACCGGCTCGGCGACGATGATATCCTATATCCATCGCGATGAAATGGTCCATTTCGATTTCATTGGAATGCTCGTTCAAATCTTGATGTATGAATATCCAGAGTTAAATAATGAAGAAAACACGAAATTCATCTATAAAACGATTGAAAAAGCCGTCGAACTCGAAAAGGAATGGTCTGAGTATATGCTTGAAGATATCCAAACCAAAGCCGATCTCGATTTGGAAGAGTTCAATGAATACATCGAATATATCGCCAACAAACGGCTTCGCATGCTAGGCCTTGAAAACTTGTATAAAGAGTATAGTGAAAACCCGATGCCTTGGATCAAAACGTTCGATGATGAATCCATCGGCCTTACCAAAACCGATTTCTTCGAACAGAAGTCAAGGACCTACAGTCAAGTAAATGCCAGCAATGGATTCGATGAGCTATAAAATCGCCATTGTCTATCATTCTGCTGGAGGAAATACAAAAGCTCTTGCTGAAGCCATCGCTTCCCTATTACCTGGAGCTGAACTATATCAACTGCATGAATTCGATTTAGGTACATTGCCCGATTACGATGCATTGATCGTCGGTACCTATACATGGGGAAATGGGGAGCTTCCTGCCAAATCAGCAGCCCTTTACAAAGAACTGGAACAGTTGCCTATTGCTCATCTGAAAACGGGAGTCTTTGGCACTGGTGAAACCAACTATAATCATTTTTGTGGAGCGGTCGATCATTTCCGGGACATGTTATTTGCCAAAAGCCAGTTATTGGTGACATTGAAGATAGAACAGATGTATCAAGAATCAGACTTGCCCAGACTTCAAAAGTTCGCCTCGCTATTCCAGAACTGACTAAAAGGTGATATGCGTTTTCGCATATCACCTTTTAGTATTTTTTTAAAAATTTGGCTCCCTATATCATAGCAGCGGTAAGCATGAAGTATAATGGAATAAAAAGGGGATAATATCCAATGACTGAAAATTTAACCCAGTTCCTGCCTATCCTGTTTATGCTAGCGCTTGTCGTATTCGTTATATTCATCGTTTTTTACCTGGCAGGGCATTTTAATCGTTCTAAACGGATCGAAGAAAAATTGGACAAAGTATTAAGGGAAATGGCCGAAAAAAAAGAAGAATAAACGTGGTTTCCCTTACAGGGGAAAATAAAAAGACTCCAGTATCGGAGTCTTTTTTTATATGCGTTCAATTATTTTTGAACGTTAGCTGCTTGTGGTCCACGAGCGCCTTGCTCGATTTCGAAAGAAACTTCTTGGCCTTCTTCAAGAGTTTTGAAGCCTTCGCCTTGGATAGCTGAGAAATGTACGAATACATCGTCTTGGCCTTCAACTTCGATGAAACCGAAACCTTTTTCTGCGTTAAACCATTTTACTTTACCTTGTACCATGATAGTTCCTCCTGTGTTTGGAAAAATCCATTTTATTACTATTTTTGGTTCTGGATAATGTTTCAAGAGGAATCCTATAACAGTAAATCCTTCTATCAAACTTATTCCGAACAAAAATAATTACTCATATTATATCATGGAAAATCCAAAAAAAACAAGATTATCGCAGTAATTCCACCGACAAATTATCCTAAAATTCTACATTTTCCGCTTCTTGCTTTGACGGAAACCTTCGTCCAATAAGTAGCGCTCCGCCTCTACTGGACTCTCGAAACACTCCTCAAGATTCGAGCCTGAATACACGTTCCAAAGCTGATCTTCCCTTTCAAGTGAAAGCTCTTGCTTTTCACGGCCAATCCATGTTCCTTCCAACCTAGCGAACTCGTTTTCCTCTTCTTCGATTTCAACAGGAGGTTCAGAAAGATAATCCATGCTTTTTTGAATCAATTCTTTTAATTCCGCTTCATTATAGTCACGTATATTGATAAATCCTTTACGGTCAGTATCTTTTTTTCTCATATGGCCAGCGTAAACGAATCCATTTCCATTGGGATGCAAATGCTGAACGACTATCTTTTTCTCCTGGACACTTTCTGGGTAATGGAAATTCACACGCCCCAATGAAACGTCTTTTCGCTGTAATTCCGGAAAAGTTTCAATGATGCTCAATTTTTCTTCAAATGTTAACAAATTTCTTCCTCATTTCATTAGTTCATATTGTTTGTCGATTATAACACAGACTGATAAGAAACAATAATCTCCCTCTTCCTTTATAATGTAATGAAAGGAAGTGATATGATTTGATCATGAAAATTCGGGACTTGGATTCCGATTTTGGCCAGCAGCTTTTTAAACTTCAAAAAAAATCCTATACGGTGGAAGCGGATTTGATCGGCTTTCCCGATATCCCTCCTTTATTGGAAACATATGAACAATTCATTCATTGTAATGAATCGTTCATATGCTTTTTAGAAGGTGATGCCTTAGCTGGAGCGATATCCTATACAATAGAAAATAGACTAATGCGGATTTGCAGAATGATCGTCCATCCCGCTTATTTTCGTCAGGGTATTGCGGATGCCCTTTTGAATGACCTTCAATTACAAGGCGGCTGGGAAAAGATATCCGTTTCGACCGGTAAAATGAACCTGCCTGCACGGAAGCTATATGAAAAAAACGGCTTTACCCATAAAGAAGACATAGAGGCCGCACCTAATCTTTTCATAAGCATATTTGAGAAAAAGCATTCATTTTATGTACGTCACGACAAAAAGCATCATGAATGAGATGACGATGATCACAGCAACCCATAGCCAGGCCAATGTCATATTCCCGGAGTCCATGGCGACATATATCGCGGTTGGTATGGTTTGTGTCTGTCCGGGGATGTTTCCGGCAAACATTAGTGTCGCCCCGAATTCCCCCAATGCACGTGCAGAACTCAATATGGCACCTGTGATGATGGATCTGACTGCCAATGGAAGCGATACAAATAGGAACAATCTCCACTCGCCCGCCCCGTCAACTCTTGCTGCATTTTCGATTTCTTCATCAATACCTTCAAAGCCTGTTTTAGCGGATTGGTACATAAGCGGAAAAGCTACCACGGTGGATGCAATAACCGCCGCCCACCAAGTGAACATTAGGGGCTGATCAAAAACCCTTTCGATGAATTGGCCTGGCATTCCATTCTTCCCAAAAATCACAATCAATAAAAAACCTACGACAGAAGGTGGCAAAACGAGCGGCAATAAAAATGCTGTTTCCAACAGGACTCTTCCCCTGAATTGCTTTTTAGCCATCATTCGCGCCAGGATAATCCCTAAAATGAAAACAAGGATACCCGCTAGTCCCGCCACCTGTATCGATAGCCTGACAGGTGACCAAAAATCCCCTGTCATGGTATTATCCGCACATCCATGTAAAATATCAGCCTATGCAGGTCCTTGATCGGCCATATCACCGAATCGTTTTTTTTTTCATTAAAGGCAGATTGCATTTCATTTTCTCCCTTTCCTTTTGAAATAACTATTAAGTTTATTTTTCTTGACATCTTGCTGACACATAGGAACGTTAAAGTAAGAGTATCACAAATATAAAAATAATTTCATCCAATAAACTTTTAATTTTGNTGATCTTTGCAAGCTTATTCAAGATAACCCGGATTTACTTCGCCGTCCGATCATTTTCGACTATAAGAACTTGCATGCTGGATATAACGAAGAAGAAATGGGACGTTTCCTTCCAAGGCAGGTCCGTCATGTACAGTTATGGCATGCAATCAGCCAATTGGCTTAATCAGTTAGCATTTACACAGTTCCATAAAAAGGGTTGTCCTATAATGGACAACCCTTTTTTCTATATCTGATCTGCTTTCTCTAAACTAATAGTAAACGTCGTCCCTTGTTCATTACTTTCTTTCAGCACAAGATCTCCCTTTTGCGCTTTGGCAAGCATCTTACTGAATGGCAGTCCCAGACCTAAACCGCGTACCTTCAACTTTTTGTTTTCACCTCGATAGAATGGTTCGAACACATATTGTTGTTCATGTTTTGGGATTCCCCGGCCACTGTCCAGTACATCAATGCAGATTCGTTCTTCACCCGTTTCATAAAGGTGAATCACTATTTCCCCGTTGCCATCAAGTGCATGCCTGGCATTATTCAAAAGGTTAATGACGATTTGCTGCATCCGCAATGAGTCAATTTGACCAAAGACCGGTTCATCAGGAACTTTTATATCAAAAGCGAACGCTTGATCATCCTGGGTCACTTGCCAGCGATAGGCAATTTCCTTGATGAATATATTGATATTCTCTTTCTGCACCCGAATTTTAAAAGCACCTGCCGATATGGCATTATAATTAAGTAAATCCTCTATCATACCTTGTAGACGTTGAGTTTCCTTTAAAGAAATATCGAGGAATTCCTTACTTTGCTCTCCCGTAACGACATCATCCTTAACCGCTTGTATAAGTCCGCTAATGGAAGTGACTGGCGTTTTCAAATCATGGGTTACACCTGCAAGCAATTCCGCCCGCAACTTCTCCATGACTTTCAATCGATTGGTCATTTCCTTAAACGATTCTATCAGTTCATAAATTTCTTCTTCCTTGATTTCCTCTTCCTCTTTGAAATGGATATCATAGTTGCCTTCTCGAACCTGGACAGCGGCGTTAGCTACATCTTGGATTGGCCGCGAAATCTGCCTGGAAAGAAAATAAATGACTCCCGTCCCCAGAATTAGAAGGCCTCCAATCATGATCGCCAACAAGCCATGATCTTGGTTGATTTCCTTCAATGCCCCTTCTTCCTGTGCAATGACGACCCAACCTCTCGTCTCATTGTTAAACGTAATGGGGGATTTGACGACATATACTTTGTTGTCGGAAATCTTGACCTTCTGGACTAACTCCTTATTTTTCATAATGACGTCTGGGAGTTTATTATCATCCGGATCGATATACAATTGAGGCATCGTATAAATGATGCTGGCTTCAGGGTCGACAATATAGATGATTGGCTGTTGGTTCAGATGAAGGATTTTCTCCCTTTCCTCAACAATCTCCGAAAGGACCGGACCAACGACAATCTGACCATTTTCCTTTATCGCCCGATCGGATGTTTCATCAGCTAAGTACTTAAGCAGGCTAAGCCTATATTCCAAAGCTGTTTTTTCCATCCACCACAAGGAAAAAACAGACAATAATATCAAACCTGAAATCAAGGTCAATACGTATCTCTTAGTCCAATAGCGTTGTAAAGTGGTTCTTTTTTTAGTTTTCATAGACACTCAATTGATACCCCAATCCACGCAATGTTTTTATTTCCCCCTCAGTTACAGGCCATGCATCTATCGCCTTCCTAATTCGTTTGATAGCCAGGTCCACCGCACGGTCACTGCCATCATAATCCATGCCCCACACTTGATCGAGCAGCTGTTCTCTCGTGAAAATTTGATTAGGGTGCTTTGCGAAAAAAATGAGCAGCGACAAATCACGCGGCGTCAAGTTAATTTCTTCCCCATCCAAATGCACCATATAAGACTGATCATCGATGGTTAAACTCCCAAACTCATGTACATGATCACCTTCTGCAACAACCGATGAGGATCTTCTTAAAACGGCATGCACCCGGGCCACGACTTCTTCGGCAACAAATGGTTTGGAGATGTAATCATCCGCACCTGACTTAAATCCAGATAATCTGTAATCGACATCGGTAAGTGCAGTCAACATGATAACCGGACATGTATCTTCCTCCCGTATTTCCTTCAATATATCCCAGCCTTCCTTACCAGGCAGCATGACATCAAGCAGGATAAGGTCTGGCTCTGTTTCTTCAAAAACAGGAATGGCCTTTAGTCCATCGTATACTTGGACTACATTAAAACCTTCACGCTCCAAATATGCTTTCAATACCATGGATATGGCAATTTCATCTTCTACTACAAGAATTTTCTTCATATAAGGATTCCCCCTTCCTGAATTATAGTTGAACAATTTTGTATATGCTAATTATTAAAATCATCAGAGCATTTTTCCTCAATCTTACCCTTTTAATGTGTCAGGATTATGTTCGCAGTACAATTCACCAATGTTTTTACTTAGTATTTTCCATAACTTATTATCTACAATCATCTCGATTCATTTTAACAGGATTGGCTTCTAAATATTCTGTAAAATCCTTATGGAAAGGGATATAAAGTTGCTTGTACAAACCACTCTTAAGAGGCTGACTCAAACATGAGCCAGCCCTTTTCAATTACATGTCTCATGTGGATTCGGACAGCCTACTTCCTGTCTTTCCACTTGAATCGTGCTATGTTCAATGCCAAACTGATCGTGAAGAAGTTTTTGCGCTTCTGCTAAAACTGCATCGTGATTACCGCTCGCATCTATGACAACATGGCAGCTCATTGTCAAAAAACCAGAGGTGATCGTCCAGATATGGAGATCATGGACTTCGGAAACACTGGCCAATTCCAGCAAGGATGCTTTCACTTCATCCATATCGACTTGGTCGGGTGTGCCCTCCATTAAAATATGGAAAGAATCCCTCACTACCCTAATACCACTGATAATAATTAAAACCGCAACTATGACGCTCGCAATCGGATCTGCTATTCCCCAATCGAAAAAATAAATCAAGAGCGCGGCAGCAATTGCACCCACCGATCCAAGCATATCACCAATTACATGTAAAAAAGCACTTCGTACATTCAAATTGTCTTCCTTATCTCCGCTCATTAAAATCCAAGCCGCAATGATATTGACCAGTAAGCCGATGATTGAAATCATTAGCATTCCCAAGCTTTGCACCTCAGGAGGATCCACGAACCTCTTAATTGCCTCTATGAAAATGAATACGGATATGACGATCAAGGTCAATCCATTCAAACAAGCAGCAATTATTTCAAAACGTTTATATCCATACGATTTCGACGATGTCGCTTTCCTTTCCCCCAACCTTATCGCTGTATAACTAAGTCCTAAAGCTGCCGCATCGCTAAGCATGTGACCTGCATCCGACAGTAAAGCCAGACTATTTGTCATGAATCCCCCAATAACCTCGACTACCATAAATGTGGAGATTAATAAGAAGGATGCCAACAATGCTTTTTTATTATTAGAATGATGGTGGTGTCCGTGCCCATGTTCATCGGAGTGACCATGATGATGTCCCATGCCATTCCTCCTCTCGGATTTGAAACTTATATATAGTATGGGATAAATCCAGAATGGTTTCAAATGATTCAGTTCGCGGGTTCACTGCTGTAATAAGAGTGCTGAAAATAGGTTGGCCGTGACCATTTTGCGTAAATCAAGAATCTGCCATCAACCATTTTAAAGTAAAAATAAACGCTACAGAGAATTCTGCAGCGTTTTTTCCAGTTTACCCTTCCTCTTGCATCGTATCATCGACAATGGCGTGTAAATCTTTATTAAACAATTCATTATTACAGACAAGATCGTGCCGTTCCCTAACTTCTTGCTCTTGACTTACCTGTTCTTTTTCCTTCATACCCTACCTCCAGCTTCATCAATGTTTTGCTATTATCGTATCCCCAGGCATGTACCTTTATGCTCAACACTTCCCCATATTTCATCAATTATTAACGTATTAGGCCTGTTGTCCGCCATGGAAGGCCCGGATAATGAATTCATGCTCGGGAACTTGTAAGCTTTTATACGATAACAGGAACGATGAATTATCATAGTTTACTTTTTCAAGCTTAACCTGTATACCTGTACTTTCAATCGTAACAATGGCATAAGGAGCAATTGGTTTATCATTACAGCCAAGAGACCCTGGGTTAAGGAATATCGTTCGGTCATTTCTAAAAAGGTGGGTAGGGTGATGATGTCCAAATCCAATTAAATCGTGATGATGATCTTTGAAAAGCATTTCTAAATTATTTAAATTCGGTTCAACGATTTTACTAAAAGGATTATGGCTTATGTGCTCATCCAATTTCTTCGATTCCATGTGATAATGTGTGAAGTAAACGGAGTGATCATTAATGATATGCTGTATGGTACGAGGCAATTTCTCCAGTTTGGTTATGAAATTCCGATGCATTCTTTCAGCTATCCATTCGTGATGCTCCTTTACATGAATATGACCGTCCGGATGAGGCTCCCCGTTAATGATGGCCAGGACCGCTTCATCATGATTTCCAGTTATCATCGACAAATCATTTCGTGCAAATAATAGTTCAAGGACTTCATTTGTATCCGGGCCAATCCCAACCATATCTCCTAAACAATAGATATGATCTATATCGTCCCTTTGATCAATAACTCTTAAAACGGCTTTTAACGCTGAAGCATTACCATGCACATCCGTTATAATGGCCACTTTCATGACTAAGTTCAGCTCCCTTCCCCCATAATCTGCATGGTATATTATAACATTTTAAACGAAATCAAAAAAATATTCGGGCTTATTCCCCTGATTTGCTAACGCCCATTTTTTATGAATAAGCAAACACTTCGGCCTATAATACATAGTATGAAGTATTCCCGGTAAGATGTTTTGCTAGGTATGTAATTCCATAATATGTATGAGGAGGAAATTGAATGGGTGGACATAGAAATGAATGTTGTGACGACGGTTGCGGCGGTTTCGATAACGGGTTTGCACTGCTGATCGTATTATTTATCTTGTTAATTATCATTGGATGCAGCTGTGGATTCGGCGGCGGCGGCTACGGTGGCGGCTACGGTGGCGGCTATGGTGGCGGCTACGGTGGATTCTGCTAATAATAACATAATGAAAAAGGCGCCTGATCATGGCGCCTTCTTTGTTATTGATTGACTTAGTTTTTGTCTTTGCTTTTGATTTTGAGTCTTCATAATGAACCAAATGACTATAACTGCGATGGGGATAAGCAAGAAATTAGCATATTGTGAAAAGATGGCTCCTGCCTGCTCCCATTTCGGCCCTAACTTATACCCTAGATAAACATAAATGCTTGTTACAGGAAGCATCGCCATATAGGTATATAAAATGAATTTCCAAATACTCATTTTCAATATTCCGCATGGCAGCGAGACAGCGGTACGAATTCCTGGTACAAAACGTCCAAAGAAGGCAATTCCCCCACCGTACCTTTTAAAGAAGCGGTCAGCCTTGTTCAACTGCTCATCTTTGATCAGAAAGTATTTCCCAAACTTTAAAACAAGCGGTCTCCCGCCATACTTACCTAAAGCATAAAGCGTCAAAGGGCCCGTTACCCCACCAAGCGAACCGGCAAGTATAGTCAAATATAGATTCATATCACCTTGATAAACCCAGTATCCGGCCAGTGGCAAGACTATTTCAGCAGGAATGAATTCAAAAGTCAAAGCTAGCAGCACACCGAAATAGGATAAAGATTTAAACGCTTCAATCATATCCATTATTAAAGTTTCCATGGAGGTTTCCCCTTTTCTACCTTTTATTACATATGAAAAGGGGTACTCCCAAATTGAATACGGCACCCCATGATTTCAAAAAGTTCATTTTCCATTGTATCACAAATTCACTCACAATCTTCCATAATGTAAGTTTTCGGTAGTTTACCATGGGAATCAATAATGATCAGATTAGTCCCTTCCGCTAGTTCTCAAATCATAAAGGGGGTGGAAAGGCTGCTCAATCCATCCTCCATTTGTTTTTTTGCATCTTTCATCATGCCATCAAGTAATTCCTTAACCGTGGGTATATTGTCAATCAATCCGGCAACCTGGCCGCTGTTCATAAAACCATTGTTAACATCCCCGTTCATTGCACCATTAATATGATGGACTTCTGAGGTCATTTCACGATAATTCATAGGGGACAGTCCTTGTTTTTCCAAATCCAGAACTTTTTCCGTGTATGGGTCCTTCAATACTCTTCTGACCTGTCCAACGGATCTGCCCAATATAAACGTATCATCCCCCATCGCATCGATTAATTTCTGTTTATATGATGGATGGAACGGTGCCTCTTGTGTAGCGATCAGCCTGGTTCCCAACTGGACCCCTGAAGCTCCAAGCATCAATGCAGCTGCCACCCCCTGTCCATTGCCGATTCCGCCAGCTGCCAAAACTGGCAGCGTCACATGCTTGCTAATTTGCGGAATGAGTGTAAAGGTCGTCAATTCCAGGTTCGAATTGATGCCGGCAGCTTCAAACCCTTCTGCAACCAACACATCGGCCCCTGCAGCTTGCGCTTTTTGCGCGTGCTTGACCGATGCAACGATGGCTATCACTTTTATATTCTTTTTTTGCAATATTGGAATGAAAGGGGCAGGATTTCCTGCAGATAAGGATACTACAGGTATATCATGCTTAAAGACAAGATTGATTAACTCATCTGTATATGGACTAACATTGATTGGAATGTTCAATGAGAAATTGCTATTGGTTTTACCTTTGGTTTCGAGAATGATGGCTTCTACCTGTTCGGGATTCATGGTACCGCACCCTATTGTCCCTAGGCCCCCTGCATTGGATACTGCTGCCGCAAGGCTTGCATTGCTTATATTCCCCATGCCGCCTTGAATAATTGGGTATTTTATTGAAAAAAGTCCACAAATATATTTCACTTTAATCCCTCCCTGTCCAATTAATGTTATACTATATTCATTAGAAAAACAATTCTGACTTTTCCAAAAGGAGCGAGACTATGATAATTCCGTACAATAATAAGAAACCCTCTATTCACGAAACCGTTTTCATTGCACCCGGCGCTCATTTAATCGGTGATATTTCGATTGGGAAAGAATCAACCATTTGGTTTAACTCCGTTCTGCGCGGTGATGAAGATTCAATCACAATAGGAGAAAAATGCAGTATTCAAGATAATTCCACCATTCATTTATTTGAAGGATGCCCAGTTGTCATTGAAGACGAAGTCACTGTCGGTCATAACGTTATCCTACATGGTTGTAAAATTGGCAAACGATCCATTATCGGTATGGGTTCAACGATATTGGATAATGTAGAAATCGGCGAGGAATGCATTGTCGGGGCGAATACATTGATTTCCTCCGGGAAAAGCATACCTCCACGTTCGCTGGTTGTTGGCTCGCCAGGGAAAGTGGTTCGCAGATTGAATGATAAAGATCTTGAATTGATCCAACTTTCGATTGATACATATGTTCAAAAAGGAAAGGACTTCAAAGGGATACTTGAATAATTATCACAAAGGGAATTTCCCCGTTGTCTTTAGTTGACTATAATAATGTAGAAAAGAGCTTCGGCAAGTCGTCATTAGCAACTGGCTGAAGCTCTTTTTCACTTGATGATAAGAGGATGATCTTTAGCATCATAGGTTTCGTCTTTCCGGCATATATCATTGTTTTCCTGAAATACGCTTTCAAAGAAACGGCTAGCTGGTTCAGCCAAGACTTGATAATACTGGCTAAATAAAAGAGCAGCATGATTCCCGTTCCACTTTGAAGGCAACAGTTCCTTTGGCAGGCCCGGATCGATAAATAAAAACTTACGGTATTCATGCACCAAGTTCGTTCGTTCCACAAAGCAATCAGCATCGGACATTTCCCCCCTGCTAATGATGCTTTGATGTACGATGAATTGTTTGCTGTATTTCTCGATGAATTCTTCATATTTATTTTCAATCTCTTCTAAATGCCAGCTTTTCTCGACAAGCGATTGGTTTTCTTTTGGGCCCTTGTACTCCGAAATGAAAAAGTCTACATACTCATTAATGTCATATTTCTCGATCAAACGATGGATTTGTTTCTCCAAATTATTAGGGGAAATCCAACAACCACTGGAAAAACTGCCAAACCCGCTCCATATTAACTCTTTACGGAAATCATCCCGTAATTGCCGCTTATCTTCAGGAATCGTGTACATTAAGACACGCCATTTTCCGTCCCAATCATTTGGTTTCATCTTATATATGCGATTGGCCGCTTCATCCATTCGCTGTACACCGCGATCGGTCAAAAAGTAATAGCTTTTATTTCCCTGCTTCTCAGACTGAATCCACCCTTGCTTGACCATTCGTGAAACGGCTACACGTACGCCCTGCTCATTATGACCGAATTCCTTTAATAACCGAATTAAACTGCCTATCCAGATTTTACTTCCATAGTTACGGATATAATCGCCGTAAATCGTAAAAATCATGGATTGCGTATTAGTTCCTATTTTTCTCACCTCATTCCCACATTGTTACTAATTTCACACGGAAGACATAATTATTATTATATCTTTTTAAAATGAAACCGCAATATTATTTACCCGTAAAATGCGTTTTCCTTCGTTCACTAAATGCTTGGAGTGCTTCCAATCTGTCTTGAGTCGGGATGGTCAATTCATAGGCTTTTCCCTCTATGGCCATTCCAGTTTGCAAGTCTGTATTCATTCCTTGGGTAATCGCATATTTGGCTTGTTTGACTGCAATCGGCCCATTTTTCATGATATCGGCTGCCAATTCCACACAGACTGACATAAGTTGATCCCTTGGCACTACCTTCAAAAGGATCCCTAATCGACATGCCTCTTCTGCAGTCAATTTTTTAGCAGTGAATATTAATTCCTTCGCTTTCATTTCCCCAATCAACCTAGGCAGCCGCTGTGTACCGCCTGCTCCAGGAATAATGGCCCAGCTAGTTTCAGTGAGCCCCAAAGAAACACCTTCTGCAGCAATTGCAAAGTCACATGAAAGCAGCCATTCAAATCCTCCCCCCAATGCATATCCATTGACGGCAGCTATCGTTGGCTGCGGTAGCCCTGCAATACTATTAAAAACATCCCGAATCGATTTAACGTTCCTTCTTACCTCCGCATCAGTCAAAGTCTTCCTTTCCTTCAAATCCGCTCCTGCGCTGAATGCTTTTTCCCCTGCACCCGTGAAAATGACGACACGGATATCGTCGTCGGCATAAACTGCATCGATGACTTCCTGCAGTTCAGAAAGTGTCCCATAGTCGAAGCAATTCAATACGTCGGGTCGATTCACTGTTATATAGCCGATTTGATTTTCCACTTTATAAATGACATTTGCCATGTGTCTTCCCCCTTTTTTAAATATGCCCCTTATGCAAGCACAACTAATAAGGGCCATCATCCATCATTTTCAATATTTTCTATAATGGCGGATATCCCCTGGCCGACACCGACACACATCGTTGCAAGACCATATCGTACATTCCGCTTTTTCATTTCATGAACAAGTGTTGTTAAAATACGCGCCCCGCTTGCACCGAGCGGATGGCCAAACGCTATTGCCCCGCCGTTGACATTCACTTTCTCCTGATCCAATTTCAATTGGCGGATGCACTCCAAGGATTGGGAAGCGAATGCTTCATTCAATTCCACTAGCCCGATGTCTTCAATCGTCAAGCTTGCCCTGCCCAATGCTTTTTTAGTGGCATGAATCGGGCCAAGGCCCATAATGGACGGTTCTAATCCCGCTACCGCCCCTACAACATATTTGGCCAGAGGTTTCAATCCAAGCTCCCGTGCTTTTTCTTCACTCATCAAAAGTAATGCCGAGGCTCCATCATTTACTCCTGAAGCATTACCGGCCGTTATAGTGCCGTCTTTAAAGATCGGTTTGAGTTTTTCCAACTTTTCGATGGTCGTGTCAGGACGAGGGTGTTCATCCTTCTCGACAATGACTTCATTCCCTTTACGATCCGTATATCGAACAGGTACGATTTCATTAATGAAACGCTCATTTTCCACTGCTTTTTTCGCTTTTTGCTGGCTTTGATACGCGAATTGATCTTGGTCCTCCCTTGAAACCGAAAAACGCCGGGCGACATTTTCAGCCGTTTGAGGCATCGAATCCGTGCCATACATTTCTTTAAGTTTCTCATTCGTGAAGCGCCATCCGATCGTTGTATCCTGAAGCTCCATTGACCCCCGCGGAAATTCACTCTCAGGTTTGGCCATGACGTACGGCGCCCTTGTCATGCTTTCGGTACCGCCTGCGATATAAATATCGCCTTCACCTACAGCAATGGAGCGTGCAGCATACATGACGGCATCCAGTCCTGATCCACACAAACGATTTATTGTCGTTCCAGCCACATTCACCGGAAGACCAGCTAAAAGGGCGGACATCCGGGCCACATCGCGATTATCCTCTCCTGCTTGATTTGCATTCCCGAAGATGACATCTTCAATTTGATCTGGCGGCAGCTCTGGATTGCGATCGGTCAGCGCCTTGATTACAATTGCACCGAGGTCATCCGGGCGAACGCTTTTCAAAGCTCCTTTATATCTTCCGATTGGTGTTCTCACAGCATCAATAATCACAACATCCTTCATTTCTTCACCAGCTCGCCATCTTTTGTATAATCGTACACACCTTTACCTGTCTTACGGCCGAGCCTGCCAGCTTTAACATACTGTTCAAGAAGGGGGGCCGGGCGGTATTTTTCACCAAGTTTACTATGTAAATATTTTAAATTATTCAAACGGGCATCCAATCCCACCAAATCACCTAGCTCAAATGGTCCCATTGGGTAATTCAGCCCTAACTTTATTGCCTTATCGATTTCTTCTGGTGTACCTAAACCTTCTTGAAGCATAAAGAACGCTTCATTACCAACCAAACAGCTGATCCTGCTGGTTACAAACCCAGGGAATTCATTAATGACCACGGTTTCTTTTCCCATTTTCCCGGCAACCTCTTTTATTATGGCTGCCGTTTCATCGCTGGTTTCAAGACCACGTACAATTTCAACGAGTGGCATCTTTTGTACAGGATTGAAAAAATGCATGGCAATCGTTTTTTCGGGACGCTTTCCATAAGAACCAATTTCCGTAGGGCTCATCGTGGAAGTGTTGGTTGCAAAGTAGCAGTCCTCTTTTGCGTGCTCTTCAATCGTTTCGAAGACGGCCCTTTTAATTTCTGCCTTTTCCGGAACTGCTTCTATGATTAAGTCGGCATATGCTGCTGATTCTTTCAAATTGGAAGAATACGAAAATCTGCTTTTTGCTGCTGCCGCCTCTTCCTGGGTGATTTTTTGGTAGCGCACACCCTTCTCAAAAATGGTATCGATCTCTATTCTTGCACTTTCCAGTGCATCTTGATTCACATCCACCAATACTACATTGAAGCCTCCTGTTGCTCCTACATAGGCTATTCCCCTGCCCATGACACCAGATCCGACAATCACTAGATTTCTAATCATTCGTTCATTCCTCCTTCAAAAATAAATAGGGGCTGGCTACCGTGAATCAGATCAGCATTCATCTATTTCTGAATTACTTCTCCGACATACCGTTCAGCCAGCCGCCTATTTTATGTTTTATTAAATTCCAAAGGGATTTAAGGGACGGCTACCATGATAGGAAATGATACTTTTCGTTTCTGTATAAAGATCAAGTGTTTCAATGCAAAGTTCCCGGCCGAATCCTGACTGTTTATAGCCTCCGAATGGTGTTCCAGGAAATGCGGAGAATGGGCAATTCACCATGACGATTCCCGCTTCGATTTGATTTGCCACTCGAGTCGCACGCCCGCCATCCTTTGTCCAAAGCGCTGACCCCAAACCGAATTCGGTATCATTCGCGAGTCTTACGGCCTCTTTTTCATCTTTGAATTTCATAATGACAACGACCGGTCCGAATATTTCCTCTTTCACTACATTCATTTCATGATTGACATTCGCTATGACGGTCGGCTCATACCAATAACCGCTTTCGAAGCCTTCAATAACCGCTGGTTTTCCTCCTGTCAGGATTTCCGCTCCATCAGCAATGGCAGATTGTACATAATTGTCGATGACATCCAATTGCCCTTGATCTATGACTGCACCAACATGTGTTTCTTTGTCGAGTGGATTGCCCAATTTCAATTTTTTTGTTTTTTCTACGAATCTGGCAACGAACTCATCGTATATGTCTTCGTGTACATATAAACGGGATCTAGCTTCGCAAGATTGCCCAGTATTGTAGAAAATTCCATATAGTGATCCATCGATAGCTGCTTCAAGGTCCGCGTCTTCAAAGACAATATTAGGGGACTTTCCGCCAAGCTCCAATGTCACCCTTTTTAATGTTTGTGAAGCTTTGCCCATGAGATCCCTGCCGATTGGCGTAGAACCTGTAAAGGCCACCTTATTCACTTTCGGATGCTCGACAAGGTAATTCCCTACATCCGATCCAGGACCTGGAATGACATTGACCACACCGGAAGGAACACCAGCTTCTAAACAGATTTCCCCTAATACAATGGCAGTCAGCGGCGTTAACGAAGCTGGCTTGACAATGACTGAACAGCCAACTGCAATTGCAGGTGCAATTTTCCAAGCTGCCATCATCATAGGGTAATTCCAAGGAATGATTTGAGCACAAACACCTACTGGCTCTTTTTCCGTATAGTTATGGAATTGACCAGGTACATTATTGACAGATCCGCGGTGTGCAACTAAAGCGCCTGCATAAAACTCGAAATCTTCAATTGCCTGCATGACTTGGCCTTGTGCTGCAGAAATGGATTTGCCGCTGTTCAGAACCTCCAATTCTACCAATTCATTAAAGCGTGAACGCATGATTGCTGCAATTTTGTTCAAAACACGAGACCGTTTATTAATCGGAGTTTTCTTCCATTTCCCGTTATCAAATGCTTCACGTGCAGCTTGAACAGCTTTTTCTGCATCTTCCTTTGTAGCCTTGGCAACCTTGGCAATGATTTCACCAGTTGCAGGATTGTACGCATCAATCGTGGTACCATCAGAGCTTTCCACTCTTTCTCCATTAATGATCAGATGATAATAATCACGCTTCATTTCCGCTTTTTCAAATGCCGCCTCTTGAACTCTAACCATGTAATCCCACTCCCTTTTCTATATTACTTGCCTATGAATTGAGCTTTCCTTTTTTCAGTGAATGCTGCCACACCTTCTGCATAGTCCTTCGTTAAGCCAGCAATTCGCTGACCCTCCGCTTCTTCTTTTAAGTATTCGTCCAATGAAAGGTGATAGGACGCCTCTAAGTATCTTTTGATTAAACCGATTGCTTTCGTTGGTTTGTTTGCGATATTCTCAGCAAAGGCTTTCAATTGCTCATTCCATTCTTCCACACCGATCACTTTTGTAGCGAGCCCGATATTTTTCGCCTCGCTAGACGTGACCTTTTCCCCCAATAAAGATAATTCCAAGGCTTTCGCATGACCAACAATCCGCGAAAGGTAATACAGATTCCCCGAATCAGGTATCAATCCGATATTGACAAAAGCATTTAAAAAACTGGCTTTTTCGGAAACAAGCCGGAAATCGCATGCCAGTGCCAGGCTGAAGCCAGCCCCTGCAGCCACTCCATTGACAGCTGCAATGATCGGTTTTTCACAGTTTGCTATTTGCTGCATCATCGGACCGTAGTTTTCGCGCAGCATCTGGCCTAAATTCATGCCCTCATCAACATCCGATAAATCTTGCCCCGAACAAAAGGCCCTGCCTTCTCCTGTAATGATAATGGCCCGCACTTCATCTGACCCCGCAGATATTTTGATCGCTTTCTGTATTTCCTTATTCATTTGGGACGTAAAGGCATTTAGTTTATCAGGACGGTTCAAAGTAAGCCAAGCCACTCCATTTCCAACCCTATATTTAATGGTTTCGTACATAGAGCACCCCTTATCCGCCTGTAAAATCCGGCTCTCTTTTTTCTACAAATGCTTTCATTCCTTCTTTTTGGTCCTCTGATGCAAAAAGAATATAGAAGTTCTTCCGTTCAAATTGCATGCCCTCATATAAGGGGTAATCAACGGCTTTATTGACGGATTCTTTAATCAGCCTTACAGCTAACGGGGGTTGCTTCGCTATCTTTCTAGCAAAATCAACCGCTTGTTCCATTAACAATTCAGGAGCAACGATATTATTAATGAAACCATATTGCAGGGCTGTCTTGGCCTTTATCCTTTCAGCCGTCAATATCCATTCAAGTGCCTTCGTCTTCCCTACCAATTTCGTCAACCTTTGGGTCCCCCCTGCACCAGGCATGACCCCTAGTGTCACTTCCGGAAAGGAAAACTGGGTATCGCTGGCGGCAATCAAGAAATCGCAGGATAAAGCAAGTTCAAAACCACCACCGAATACAAAACTTTTCACCGCACCAATCACAGGCTTCTTGACTAGGCTTATTCGATCCCAATCGGCAAATTGGTTCGTTAACTCCATACTGATTGGATTGTCGTTCACCATCTCGTCAATATCAGCTCCAGCGGAAAACGCTTTTCCATTTCCCGATAGCAAGATCACCTTCACTTGTGTGTCCCGGTCGAATTCTTCCATGGTTGAAACTATTTCCCTAACCATTTTCCTGTTAAGGGCATTCAGTTGCTTCGGCCGATTTAAAGAGATATAACCAATGCCATCCGCGATTGACGTTTCAATGAATTGAAGCGCATTCATTTTATTTCTTCGCCGATCATCATCGTTACAAGTTTCCCGGCAAACCCCATTAAATCTTTCCCTGATGCTTTTCCTTCCGTGGAACGCATTCCTTGTTGCAGTGCATCATGGTCTTCATAATACATTTCACAAAGAATGTAATATTCAGAGTCTTTGCCCATTGGGGTCCCTACAATTTTAGTGACCTCCATTTTTTGAAGACCGGGAATTTTTTCCGTTATCGGACCATGTACATTGAAATAGTGCTCATCGAACTCTTCCTTGTTTTCAGGTTGTTTGTATAGGGCGATTAACTTTACCATTTTATAGAACCTCCATTTATTAGATTATTTTTATCATCGGTTTCATCGCTTCGAACGGATTTTTGCATGCTTTACAATATAAAATGCTGCGGCAGGCCGTTGGACCGAAGATATTTTCCATCGTGACATATGTCGATTCACAATATGGGCAATCCACATGCCATGATCCATCACTTTTCATTTGTCGAGGAGGAGGGGATATTCCGAAAACCTTCAATCCAGCTTTCCCCTTTTCCGTAATTCGATCGGATGTCCAGGAAGGGGAACGTAAAAATTCCACACTTACATTTTTTACGGCAGGCAGCTGTCGAAGGGCTGTTTCCACATTTTTTTGAATGATTGACAATGCCGGGCACCCAAGAAAAGTTGGCAGCATTTTCACCGAAACGTCCTGGCCTGAAACCGTCACGTCTTCAACCATCCCTAAATCCAGAATACTTACTGTATCGATTTCGGGATCTTTAACGTCTTCCAGGAGTTTATATATTTCTTCTGTGTTTAACTGTACGGTCGACATGATACCCCTCCCCTTTTCTATTGATTCACCATGAAGCTGCTCTATCTGTAGCGTAAACTTCGCTTAACGTTTCTAACGCCTTTTCCAAATCCTCCGTATGCTGGCCATTACGACCATCACCTCTTGCCATGCCTATTTCAATGGTTGCTGCCAAGCCAACACTTTCAAAAATTGGGGTGATAGCCTCGATCCACTTCTTCTGTAAGTCAGCTTCGCCTTCTATCAAGCCAAGCTCCACCATTTCCTCACCATATTGTCCAAGTGAAAATACGCCAGCGAAATCCGGCATCGTTTTCCCGATCGCAGCCTTCATTCTCAAAACCGCTTCTTCGTGACCAGAACCCAGCAATTGGACGAACCATGTTTTCCAGTGCATCAAATGATAGTAAAGTTCCATTTGTACCTTTTGTGCCACTTCAGCAAGCGGTTCATATGAACATGAATGAAGCGATTGAACCTTAATAGCTTTGGCTTGGGTATAAAAATAATTCCGCACTACCGCAAACGCCCAATCATAATCCGGGTCTTTCATATAGTAACCAGGTCCATTGACCAATTCGAGAATGATCGCATTGCGCCGTTCCTTGGCGGGACGGTCGTGAGCCAGCTTATCAGCATCCCCTTCACCGAGTTCATCAAGTAACTTATAATATATGGCTGCATGCCCCATCGTGTCTTGAGATATCGAAGCGGATGCAACATCTTCTTCGATATGCGGTGCGAGTCCAAGCCATTCTGCACCTCTGTATGAATGGATGAAGTCATCGTCCGCCAGTTGAAGTAGCAATTCCTTGATTGCGATGTTCTTCAATGATTCATTCTTCATTTTTCACGCCTCCAGCCCAAGACATTATCTCTTTTTCATCGAGCATTCCCTGCTCATACTTCCGCCATTTTTTCTTTAAATATCCATACCCTTTTGTGGTCCTGTAATCTTTATTATCAATACGTTGAAGCGTTTTCTTTTCCTCAATCGTCATTTTCCGTATATTCTGTCTTTTCACGACCCAGATATCATCAACTGCTTCACGTCTCATGAAATTTTCTTGTGCCATCATGATGGCGATATCCTCATTGGGGGCCAGCAGGCTGAAGTGGTATTGAACGGGTGAAGTTTGCGTTTTACGGCTAAATACTTCAAATTCTTCAAAGTAATTTTCTTGTCTAGTTTCCATATCGTCCTTCCCCCTCCCTTAGATGATCTTTGGCGCTAACGCCTCGCGTACCCATTTATTATTTTCATAAGAAATCCTTCGAAGACTTAAGCGGTCCTGTGAACGGGGGCCTTCATTCCTTGCGAACACTTTCAATTTCCCCCAATCCGGTTGTTGGTAAATCCAGGTTTTCGATTCTTTATCAAACCTTAGTGTTTCATCGGGAATGGTAAAGCCAAGTGAAAGGATCCGCTTCACATATTTAGAAAAAAAGGCTTGGCGAAGCTCTTCATTAGTACTTGTCCTGATTCTGTACTTAATCGTTATATCCTGTTTGGATGTGCCCACTTCATTTTTACTGGGAGGTCCAAAGAAGAGTAATAAAGATTCCCACCAATAATTGATGGAGTCTTGAACCAATTCCCTTTGTTCTTCCGTTCCTTCAGCCAAAGCCATGATTATCGCTTCACCATGCTGAGCGTGAAAAACTTCTTCCGCGCAAATTCGCTGTAATGCTCGGGCATAAGGTCCGTATGAAGCGCCAAGCATGTTCGTCTGGGAAATGATGGCTGCCCCATCAACCAGCCACCCAATCAATCCCGCATCGCCCCAGGATTTGGCTTCCATATGGAAGACATTATGAAACTTTAAATCTCCATTAAATAAATCTTGCATAAGGTCATCCCGTTTTTTACTGTACGGCTTTAGCAAATCCTCGGCGACTCGAAGCAATAATTGTCCATGCCCCATTTCATCTTGCACCTTTGCCATGATTCCAAGTTTCCTATTTAAAGTCGGGGCTTTAGGTACCCATTCCTTTTCCGGAAGCGCTCCCATGATTTCACTGATGCCATGCATCGATATTAACTTGATGAGTGTGCCACGGTAATCTTCCGGCATCCAATCATCCGCTTCTATCTTTTCTCCTGCTTCGATTCTGGCAATAAATTGGTTTAGTTTTTCTTGTTCTGCCATATCATTTAAAAGAACGTTCATCCAATTCACCTCTCATATATCAATGTAACGTTTATATAACGTTATTATATTTTACTGTTATATTTAATGCAAGACTATTCCGTCTCTTTTTTCAAAATAAAAGGAAATTATAAGGGGATTTTACGATTCTTTTAATCAACTAAAACTTTAAACGGTGAAGATTCCACTTTAATTGACTCTGTTGGCAGCCTTCCAGTGCATCATCCAGATCATCAAATAAATCTTCTGCGACCACTGCAGTTCCTTCATGTTCATCCAAGATGACAAATGCCACTCCATCATCATTGTAATCAAAGATTTCCGGTGCAGCGGCACCACACGCACCGCAAGCAATGCAAGTTTCTTGATCCACAACTGTATATTTAGCCAAGATGCCTTCCTCATTCTCTATTTCATGATTAGATCCTTCTTCTTTTCCATTAAGCTTGTGCCATGAAGGGGCTGAACCTTTGAAAATGGATCGATAAGTTCCTTTGCATTGCCGATTACAGTAGATGCTTCTCCAAACCCACTGGCTCAACTTTACTTTCCCTTCATAAATGCAGATATCCCCAGCGGCATAAATCCCCGGAATGTTCATTTCCATTCTTGAATTAACGACAATCGCATTTTTTTCAATATCAAGATTCCAGACTTTAATCGGACTCAAAGCCCGTAGTCAGCGGCATCCGCTTTATGTATCTCTTCTTCCCCTTCAATCACGTTTTCGAGCATCACATCGATTTCTTCTGCTCCACGTAATTCAATCCAGATGGAGTCATAAACTGAACGTCAGAATTCGCATGGTTTTCAACGCTATGTTCATGAGCACGGAACTTCCCCCTCCGGTGTGCAATCTTTACAAGATTTGCGAAAGGCTCGAGCAATTAAAACCCAACTAATGGCACCCTCCTTTCCAGCCAGTTATAAACTAATCACTTCATCTTTCCGCTTATCAACGACCCGAATGGCTTTTCCTTCTGAGCGCGGAATGCTTTTTGGAATGTTGACAACAATATCCATCGTTACAAGACATGCAGATTTCATATGATGCTGAATCGTTTTCCTTAGTATCTCTACATCTCCATGCGTTAAGTCTTCTTCAATCTTCTTGTAGAAACCGCTTTCAATTTCAATGTGCAGTTCAACACCATCCATCTTCCCCTTCTTAACGAGATGAATCTGATAATGAGGCACAATTCCCTCCATTTGGAATAACACACGCTCTATTTCAGAAGGGAATACATTCACTCCCCTGACTATGATCATATCATCCGTTCTGCCTTTCACACGGGACATTCTTGTTGTGGTACGCCCGCATTTACAAGGTTCATGGGTAATGGAGGCGATATCACCCGTCCGATAACGAATGATTGGCAACGCTTCCTTTGTAAGGCTGGTAAAGACAAGTTCCCCATCTTCGCCGTCCTCAACTAGTTCAAGCGTGTCCGGGTTAATGACCTCGACAAGAAAATGGTCTTCTGCGATATGCAGTCCATCCTGTGCTTCATGGCATTCAATCGCAACTCCTGGCCCCATGATTTCACTTAGTCCGTAAATATCGATCGCTTTCAAATTCAGTTTCCTTTCAAGTGTTGCCCTCATTGCCTCTGACCACGGCTCAGCTCCGAAAATACCATACTCAAGCCCATTATCAGCAGGGTCAATCCCCATCTCCTCCATCTTTTCAGCGAGATTCAAAATATAAGTAGGGGTTCCACAAATGCCGCGCGGTTTAAAATCATTGATGATCGTAATCTGGCGATCGGTATTCCCCCCTGAAATTGGTACGGTGGCTACCCCCAGCTTTTCTGCACCGCAATGGAGGCCAAGTCCGCCCGTAAACAGACCATATCCATATGCGTTATGGAAAATATCTGATTTTTGACCTCCAGCGGCTACAATTCCACGTGCGACGATCGTTGCCCAGTTTTCCAAATCGTTTTTTGTATACCCGACAATTGTAGGCTTTCCGCTTGTTCCTGATGAACCATGAATACGCGTTACTTCCGCCATTGGAACTGCGAATAAACCGAATGGATAATGATCACGAAGAGTCTGTTTTTTTGTAAATGGAAGCTTTGTCACATCGTTTAGAGTTTGAATACCTTCTGGATCAAGGCCCAGCTCTTCAAATTTTTCTCTGTAATAAGAAACATTTTCATATACATGGCTTAACGTTTTCTTAAGACGTGCCAATTGTAAACTTTCCATTTCAGCACGCGTTGCCGTTTCAACTTCCGGATTGTACATTGTTTCAGTCCCCCTTAATTTTGCTCGTGTCCCATCCGACCCCTCTTTCATAACGTTTATAAAACGGGTATCAAATTATCGTTATGATTCATTTTCAAGATTAATACGTCGTTTCTACGTTGTCAATAATGTTTTTTTCAATTCTGCAAAAAATGACAGAATAAACAAAAAACATTTTCTAATTTACTAAATTTTCCGACTATGTTAACTTTAACAGTGATGTTTCACTTTAACTACGGACGTTTTAAATTTGTACTATAACGAAAAGGGGGGTTATTATGGAATCGCCGGTTAAAGCGGGGCATTCACCCGCAGGTCATGACAGTGGAAACAAGTATCGTCAATTAATTGAAACGGAAGAATTCAAGGAACTGATTCAAAAGAAAAATGCTTTCATCGTACCGGCGGATTGACAGCATGGCAAAATGGTTTGGCCGTCGCAGGTGACTTTATGTCAGCCGCTTCTTTCCTGGGAATTACAGGTGCCATCGCACTGATTGGTTTTGATGGCTTTTATATGAGCATCGGGAACCTTGTTGCCTTTCTTGTCTTACTTTATCTTGTCTCGGAACCACTTCGTAATTTAGGTAAGTTTACGCTGGCAGACATGATTTCAGCACGCTTTAAATCAAAAAAAGTGCGTGGGATAGCTGCGGCTAACACACTTGTCATTTCAGTCTTTTACATGATTGCACAACTTGTTGGTGCAGGGGGATTAATTAAACTATTGCTCGGCATCGATTATTGGCTTTCCGTCCTTCTTGTCGGTATATTGATGACGATTTATGTAATTTTCGGCGGGATGAGGGCTACAAGCTGGGTGCAGATCACCAAAGCTGTTCTCTTACTAGGCGGTTCCGCTGTGCTGACGTTCATCGTATTTTCCCGTTTTAATTTCAACATTTCAGAGATGTTCCATCATGTTCAAACTGCAACACCTACCATTTTCACCGTGCCGCTTGGCTTTATTGGAGCCTATTTAGGTACAATCCTGTCAACGGCAAAAGGTGAGGAAAACAATTTTCCTGAAGTACTGTTCAAATCCAACACCGGATATGGAATAAGTTCAGCAAAAGACCATTAAAGGAAGGGAGATTTCCATGACCACTCATTTAGATCAGGATATTCACGAATTGCATTACGACCAAATCAAACAGGTACTTGTCGACGAACCATATGCTTCTTTTCTCGGGATGAAGTTGACGAAACTCGGTCCCGGCACAGCTGAAGCAGAATTGATTCCAATTGACCATATGCTCAATTCACACGGAACGGTTCACGGGGCGATTATCTTTTCACTCGCTGATTACGTGTTCGCAGCAGCCAGCAATTCATATGGAAAAATAGCAGTTGGCGTTTCAAACAACATCAATTTCTTATCAGCTGGCAAACGGGGTGAGACTTTAACTGCCAGAGCGGAAGAGATCAAGAAAAACCATAAACTGGCATGGTATAAAATAGACGTGGTAAATGAAAGGGAATTGATCGCGTCCATGGAAGCGATGGTATTCAGGAAAAATCAATATTTCGTTGACCAGGTTGAATAAGTAACGTTTGAACCGTACAAGCAATCCATTTGTCCGGTTTCCTTCCCCTTGATTTTCCAAGGATACATACTCAGAGATTTAAAAAAGGGGGATTTCCGATTCGGAATCACCCTCCCTTATAATGAATTCAATTGCCCCGAACCTTATTTGCAAAGCCTTCTCCCTAGTTATTGACCGCAATACCGGAATCTATCACTTTTAACCATTCCCCACGCTCCCATTCACTTATTACATCAGTCTGATAAACTATTTTCCCTCTATTAATGGTAGCCGTGATTTGGCAAGGAAAGGTATGGCCCATATAAACGCTTTGCTTATGTTTCGCGAAAAAATTCGTTTCCGAAACTTCATGCGTACCATTAAGGGAAACGATAGCAAGGTCCGCATCCATCCCGTGCTTAATTTGTCCTTTTCTAGAAGAGAGACCAAATCTTTTTGCCGGGGCTGAAGCTGTCCACATAGCGACTTTATGAAGCGGGATATCGTGTAATACAGCCAACTCTATCATCGACATTAGCGAAAATTGCCCTCCGCTTATTCCGCCCCACGCTTCAAAAATATTATGTATGGCAGGATCTTTCAGCTCATGAGGGCATGGTGAGTGGTCGGAAGAAATCATATCGAATTCACCTTCCATTAAATGGGTAATCAATCTTTCTTGTTCTTCTCTTTCCCTTAGTGGTGGAGCACATTTTGCAACCGCGCCTTTTTCTATTAAATCATCCTGATTAAATAATAAATAATGCGGACACGTCTCAACCGTCACATCCAGTCCCTTTTGTTTGGCCGATTCAATTTTTCCGATGGCCAAACTGCTGCTAATGTGGACAAAGTGCAGCGGACAGCCTGTTAACTCTGCATATGTAATGGCACGTCCCACAGCCTCCGCTTCCGCTTGCACAGGTCTTGTAGCAGCATATTCATTCGCACTGAATAGTCCATTCTTCTCTTTATCCTGCTTAAACCACTGAGTGATCGGATCACTTTCCGCATGAAGGGCCAATACCTTGCCCAATTCTGCAATTTTCTTCATTCCATGTAAAAGGGTGAAATCATCCGCTCGTTCAAACTCCTCATTTCCCGTCGCTGAGAGAAAAGCTTTAAATCCGATCACTCCGGATTTGGCGAGATCCTCTAAATCATCGATATTTCCCGGAACCAGTCCTCCCCATAATCCAAAGTCTATAACCGACTTCATCCCACCGATTTTGCCCTTTTCAAGGAGAGCCTTTCGATCGATGGTTGAAGGGATTCCATTCAAGGGCATATCGAAATATGTGGTGCAGCCTCCCGCTGCCATCATTTGCGATCCTGTTTCAAAGCCTTCCCAATGAGCGCGGCCAGGTTCACTAAAATGCACATGGACATCAATCATACCAGGAAAGATATGCTGGCCATCCGCTTCATACTCTTCATTCGCTTTACCATCCAGATGATCCCCAACCTTAACAATCACCCCATCCCGGATTGCAAGATCAGCCTTCTTCACTTCATCAGGAAAAACTACATACCCATTGCGGATAATAAGATCATATATTGACATACGACAACTCCTCCAAAATAGTTTTATAAAATCAAAGAGTTCCCCTGGATGCAACCACTTTCTCCGTCTTTCCCACATACACATCGAGTGCAGCCTGCAAAGCCTCTCCCCGATTCACTTGGAACCCCTGGCGCAAAAGGACAGCTTCCAAGGAGGCCAATACAAAGAGGATGTTTTCTTTCCTACAGCTGAATCCCATGGTCCCGATCCTCCAGATTTTCCCGTGAAGCGGACCAAACGAGGAAGCGATTTCGATACTGAATTCATTCAACAGCATGGCTCTTACAGCTTCCCCATCGATTCCTTTTGGAATTTCGATGCAAGTTACACACGGAAGTTTGTTTTTCCCATCCCCGAATAACGTTAGTCCCATCGCCTTGATCCCTTCAACGAGAGCAGCTTCGTGGAGTTCATGACGGGCAAAACGCGTCTCCAGACCTTCTTCAAGCACAAGGCGCAATCCTTCACGCAACGCATAAATCATGGAAGTAGCTTCTGTATGGTGATTCAAACGGCGCGGTCCCCAATAATCCTGCAACATGCTTAAATCGAAATAATTACTGGTGATCGGACGGCGGAGCGAAACCTTTTGGTTGTCTTCATCGGTCGCAATACCACGTTCCACCTTTTTGCGGGACTGGATGATCTCTTCTATTCGTTCATTATACGTAATCGGCGCCATACCTGAAGGAACGGACAAACATTTTTGAGTCCCGCCTATCAATCCATCAATACACCATTCATCCACCTTTACATCCGTTCCCCCGATGGAAGCAACCGCATCCACCACAAGCAGGACACCCAATTCACGGCAGGCCATCCCGATTTCCTTCAGTGGCTGCATACAACCAGTGGAGGTTTCCCCATGGACGATTGCTGTTATTTTAGGGGAGACTTTCTTGATTTCCTCGATGACAGCCCGAGGTTCGAACACCTCTCCCCAAGGACATTCCAACGTATGGACTTCAGCTCCGTATCGCTCACAAATTTCCACCAACAAGTGACCGAATCTTCCGAATATCGGAACCAGTACTTTATCACCCGGCTCAATGATGCTGCATAGAATCGCTTCATTCCCCGATCTTGAGGTGCCATCTATCGGGAACGCCCATTTATTTTTCGTTTGAAAAACCAAACGCAGCATTTCCATCACTTCATTCATGATAGCAGTGAATGCAGGATCGAATTGCCCTAATATCGGTGTGCTCATCGCCCTTAAGACACGCGGGTCCACTTCGACCGGGCCTGGTGTCATGATCGTTCTCATCGGTGCATTCAATTCTGAATATGCCATTTTAACCACTCCTTTTAATAAGCTAATTTATATAGTATTTCACTTAAAACGTCGATTCCCTTTTCCATATCGGCAACACTCGTAAACTCCTTAGGCGAATGGCTGATCCCACCCTTACTTGGAACGAACAGCAGGCAAGTCGGACAATAAGAACCAAATACCTGTGCATCATGCCCGGCTCCGCTGACCATATCTTGGTAAGGTATATTTTTATCTTCAGCTATCTTTCGGGCAAGGCGATTCATTTCCCGATCCATCGCGACAGGTTTGACATCCATCCATTGTGAAACCTCCAGCTTCATTTCAGCTTCTTTCGCCAAGGAATCGAGAGTGGAAAAGATCTCCTTACAAAACTTTTCAATAATCACTTCCTTGTGATGCCTGATATCCAGACTGAACTCCACTTCACCAGCAATGACATTCGGAACATTAGGTTTAACATTCATTCTGCCGACAGTCGCAACTAAACCCGGGTCCATCCCCTTCGCTTTTTTCGTTAAAAAAGAGATGAATTCCGAAGCAAAACCGACTGCATCCTTCCTATAGGACATGGGAGTGGTGCCCGCATGATCGCTCTCACCAATGATTTTGACCGCATAACGGCGCTGCCCGACAATATGGCTGACGACCCCAATCGTATTCTCATTCTTTTCAAGTACCATCCCCTGTTCTATATGAATTTCGACAAACCGTTCAATATCATCCCGGACTGGGGTTATATAATCTTCAGGTTCAAACCCTGATTTTTTCATGGCTTCCAAAAAAGGAATTCCTTCAGTATCCTTTAAATCCCTGACATGCTCAAGACTATAGACTCCTTTAATATTCCTCGATCCCCAAAACGTTAAAGGAAATCTGCTTCCTTCCTCCTCACAAAAGGAAACGACTTCAATCGTCTTCCGCGGTTTTCCATAGGCTTTATACAACCTCTTAACTGCCAGGAAACTAGCGACGACCCCATATGCACCGTCATATTTCCCTCCATCCTTGACAGTGTCTATATGAGAGCCGGTCAAAATGGTTTCACCGGAGGGGCCCGTTCCCTCAAGCCTGCCAAACAAGTTGCCTACACTATCAAAATATGTAATAAGGTTTTCTTTTTCCATCTCAGCTTTCATTGCCTGCTGAGCGCTCATCCATTCCTTGGAATATAATAACCGGGTCACCCCATCACTCTCCGTTGCCCCGAAAGATGCTAACCATTCAATCATCGAAGCAACTTCGTCCTTTTCATTTATGGACTGTTCGATTTGAATGCCCATCCCATCGCCTCCCTTCCAATATCCACTCATGTTATGAATATTCACAAATTTATGTTATCTATTATTTTACTTGCTTTCGCATATAACTTCATTGACAATTCTGTTAGTATTTCAGGGTATTTTTGTGCAAAATAACCAACGAAAAGCAATCAAATAATGCCTGTAAAGGAAGAGGGTGCAGAAAACCGTGGTAAGGGCATACGATTTCATCACTCTCCGCCCACCACGATGCAGACAAAGGTCCCTTGCAACGATAATCTTCCCACTGGCCCGATAAAGGACAAGGTGTACACCCAGAAGTTTAATGCCTATCGGTTTTTCCGACACTTCCCCCACTGCAGCCACACGAAACCAATATTGCGATAATACATCCTATTAATCATAGCTGAATCTGCATTCTTTCGAAAACGGCGTTACTCTTTTTTTCTTACTTGAAGTAACTGTGCTTTCACTCATTTTATCGCCGCCCTTATTCTCACGTTAATTTTTATAAAACCTTACACAAAAACCTATTTTTATACACCCTAACAATAAACCAAACAATGAAGTTCGTAAGATATGCCAAAGGATTTGTATGATATGATAATTAAAATCCGCAAAGCATGTGTGTAATCGTAATGATTCAAGATATACAGGACATGTAAAACCCGATTTAATTCATTGGATTCATATACAGCTGTATTTATAAAATCACACTCAATAATTTAATTTCCCCAAATGAGGTGTTTCAGATGAAGGTAACAGATCTTTTAACAATGCCCGCTTTAACCGGCATGAATATAATTGCCGGAGAAACAGGGAACGAACGCAAAGTCCAGACAGTCAACATGATGGATGCTCCAGATATCATCAACTTTTTAAAACCAAATGAATTCCTTGTGACCACGGCTTATCACGTAAAGGATAACCCACGCCTTTTGTCATCACTCGTCGAAGCGATGGCAAACCAGGGTTGCGCAGCCCTCGGGATAAAGACAAGTAGATTTCTAAAAGAAATTCCTGAGGACGTACTAGTTCTTGCCAATGAATTATCCCTTCCAATCATTGATCTCCCGGCAGAAATGTCACTTGGGGAAATTATCAACCATACATTACGGGGGATTTTGGATCAACGGGCAGCGGAATTGACATTTGCAATGGAAACACATAAGCAATTCACAAACTTAATTATGCGGGGGAAAGGAATACAAAAGCTCCTTGATCATTTATCGGATATGATTGGATACCCCATCATATTAATTGACCAGTATCTTAATCCGATATTCCATCCAATTTCAACATCCGGAATTATTCCAATAATCAAAAAAATGAGTGATGAAGGATTCCGATTTCATAAAACCAAAACTTCATTCATTTCCTTTTCATCTCTATCCAATAAACGAACCTATACAATATTCCCCATCTGTATGTATGAAGAAAAAATCGGCTATTTGACGATATCAGGGGAAATCAAGACTGGTGATAACCTCATAACACTGACGATAGAGCAGGCAACTAATGTCATTTCTTTTGCCTTGATGAAAGAGCATGCCCTTAAACAGCATGATCGAAATACCCGAAATGATTTCTTCCTTCATTTTCTGGATGGCAGTTTCTCCTCACAAGAGGAAATCATAAACCGGGCAAAAGAGTTTTCCTTACATAATGAACAAGCCTATATATGTGCAGTCGGAAAAATCGATGAATCCGAATCGGCCAAAAGTTACACACAGCTGCAACGAAGGGCTGATTCGATATACGAGTTTTTAGAAGATGAGCTTCGCATATCACCTAATCCCATCCATCTCTTTACAAAAGGTAAGAAATGCATTCTTTTATACGAAGTGAGTGAAGTCTTTGCCGATGTTCTCCAAACTGTCGAAATCTCGCTTAAATCATTGCAGAAGATAATATCCAGCCAGTTCGACTGCACGATTTCTTTCGGAGTGAGCCTTATGAGCCCGAGTTTTTTACAAACAAAAAACTCTTACAAAGAAGCGAACGACTCCCTTCTGGAAGGAGGTCGTTCGAAAAGGACAGAATATATCCAAACTTTCCGGACGAGGGATATTATGGAATTATTGAGAATCCTCCCCGAAGAAGACTTAAAGAACTTTTATCTTTTTGCACTACAGGGATTTCCAAAGATTTTCACCGAGGAGGAGCAATCCTTATTAGAGACATTATCCGTCTATCTCGAAACGCATTGCCAAATATCCGAAACTGCCAAAAGATTATTCGTTCACCGGAACACCGTTGTGTACAGACTCGAGAAATGTGAAGAGCTACTCGGCAAGAGCTTAAAAGATTCAGAGACCACACTCCAGATACGACTTGCCCTTCGCATTAAATCCTTACTCAATCTATAAAAACATCAGTCTCACCTCCCTTCACTTTATGCAAGTTGTCTATATCAACAGCCAAAAATTGTATAATCTAACCAATAACAATTTTCTGATTTTTAATTTTGATAATATTAATCAAAACAAAACGGCGCGATATAATACGACAACACGTTAGGAAAGGAGTTTTTTTATGAATGAAAGAATTAATAAGTCCAAGGCCTTCTTGGGTCTTCAGCATGTTCTTACCATGTATGTTGATGCCTTCCTGGTGCCGATACAAATGGCAAAAAGTAGATAAAAGGATCCTGGAAGATGATTCCCCTTAGTCACTAAATGCACTAAGCGAAAAGGAGTTCACGAAGTTCCTTGGTGATACTTTTGAACATTCACCTTGGATTGCAGAAAAATCGGCTGCCAATAGGCACTTTTCACCAATAATCAACCTGCATCGATGCATGGTGGACATTGTAAGCAATTCATCAAAGGAAGAAAAGTTAATGTTAATCAGGAAGCACCCGAATTTTGGGGACAAAGTTGAAATGAGTGATGATTCTATTAAGGAACAGCGCGGCGCGGATTAATAGGACTTATAAACAGCCGTATTGGATACCTTATTTGGACATTCAGAAGAGTTCAGGAAAATTGAAAGGAAATATACCGAATTGTAATATTTATCGGAAAGGCCTGTTACAAATTTAACCATTATTGTGGATTAGGATAAAAAACTCCCCTTAGGGAACCCATTAATACCAAAGTATAATCCTATCTTTCCTAATCCACGTTTGCTTTCCATCTCTTAACCTTACTATGTAATATGATCATTTCCGATACCAACAATTTACCCAACTTTATAACTGTTCCATTTTTTCCTTGCTTTCCGAATAAATACCTCTTTATCATTCCAACTAAAATCAATTTTGATTTCCCCCCTCTACTTAATGAAGTAGAGTAATTAAAAATAACCTCTTAAAACACATAACAAAACCCCACCTGTTCCCAATATCAACTGGTGGGGTTTCTAACTGGCTTCTACATCTACATCAACCTGGAGGTCCATCTTGTGCAATCACGCCCTTTCGTTTATACGGCTAATTTACTGTATTCATCCAACTGATCTTTAGTTAAGTTTTTGATGAAGTGGTCGAAATTTATCGACTCTATTTCATACCTTTCACAAATCTTTAAATAACTTTCATAGGCTTTATCCTGAATATTCATCATCTTGACTCCTCCTTCTGTTATATAACAATAAATTTAACTTATTAATAATATATAACAACTGTAATTTCCCGTCAATGTATTTTTCTGAAAATTCGGTAAGATTTTCATTCTTTTAGTATTTCCCATATTGTTCTTAGCTAACCGTCCTATAAAGGAAAAGCCGCCTTAGCGACAGCCCCGATCAAAAGCTAATTCACACGTTATTTCTTTAAAGCAAGAAATAGAATGCTGTTACATTAGCGGCCATTCGAACAGCGTAAAAAACCAACTCTCCATAAAGGAAAATTGGTTTTTTTCTTTTGAACTATAGATTATCTAAACAATGCAGTCGGTTTTGTAACTGCTGCAAGCACACCAGGTACACCTGTGTTTTCAGTTGTACCACGAATAACTCCACCTAAAATTTAGCGCGTCCAAGGGAGAACCCACAGGGGCAAAGGGCGACGGGAAGGCTCCCTTACCGCCCGTGGAAAGTGAGTGCCTGGCATGCAAAATAATGATTCCGGCAAACTCGATCATTATCAGGTTTGTCTACAGTCTAAGCAGGTACTCCGGCCTGCTATTCCTTTTAATGATTAACTGAACAGCGCCCTGTTCGCTCCCTTTTTTGAAGGGATGGGGTTGGAAGTATTTCTTTTTGTAATATAGGTCCGTATGTATCGACACGTCGATCTCTAAAGAATTGCAGCATTTTTCTAGTCTTTTCTATCTCTTTTAAATCAATTTCTTGCACAATAATTCCTTCTTCATCATCAAGTGAAGCTAAAATATTCCCGAATGTATCGCTAATGAATGAACCGCCGTAAAAATTCATGTCCTTCTCCTGGCCCACTCGATTTGTCGCAGCAACAAATACACCATTAGAAATGCCATGAGCAGAAATTGCCTTTTCCCAGGATGATCTTGTTGATATCTCGGGATGATCTGGCTCTGAACCAATAGCGGAAGGATAGAATAATATCTCTGCACCTTGTAAGCTCAAAATTCGGGCTACTTCTGGAAACCACTCGTCCCAACAAATCCCGACTCCTATTTTTCCATAAGCCGTTTCATAGACAGGATACCCTGTATTGCCTGGAACGAAATAATATTTTTCATGATACTGGGGACCATCCGGAATATGATTTTTTCTTGTAATTCCTAAACATTCTCCATCAGCATCAAATACAGCTGCACTATTAAAATAAATACCGGCACCTGCTCTTTCGTAAAAAGGTACAATCAAGACAATTGCTAATTCCTTTGCTAATTCAACCATTTCAGCTAATCCACCGCTATCTACGTCTTCAGCTAAATCATAATTTTTCACACTGACCGTTTGCGGAAAATATTGCGAAGAAAATAATTCCTGTAAGCAAACGATTTGTGCACCTTTATTTACTGTTTCTTTTATTTTCTCTATCGTTTTTTGAATATTTTGCTCAATGGATTCTCCGCAACGAATTTGAATAAGGCCAACTTTTACTTTTGACATCTTCTCACTACCTCACTTTTATTATTTTTTATCTTATACAGTTTGAACGACCTGGTTTTCATATACGATCTTTCCATCCATGATCGTCATCTTCACTTCTGTTTCAAGAATTTCCTCTGTTGATATGCTAAATAAATTTTTATTTAATACAGCGATATCCGCTATCTTCCCTGCTTCCAATGTGCCTAATTCATTTTCTCTAAATGACCCGAATGCCGGTATGGCCGTGTAGTATTTTAACGCTTGTGCCAATGTTACTCCTTCCGACTCTTGCCACGCCTTCCCGATTAAATCTTTTCTGGTGATTGCCTGATAAATACCCATCATAGGATTTAGGGGCACTACAGGAAAATCTGTACCAAAGGCAATTTTAGCACCAGTATCCACTAGTGTTTTGATAGGATAATAGAGAGGTTGTTGTTTTTCACTGATCCTGGCTGTATATGCCTCACTTTCCATTAATTCAATGTGTTTAGGTTGAAAGGAAGCGATTACATCCAATTCCTTAAAGCGATGAACATCATCCGGATGCAATACCTCCACATGTTCAATGACATGTCTAGCGTCTCTTTCTCCATTTACGTTTTTCGCTTCTTCAAATGCATCCAATGCTAAGCGGACTGCACCGTTACCAATTGCATGGAAACGAATTTGAAAATTTTCCTTATCTGCCTTTTTTACTAATTGTTTAATTGTTTCAGCTGGATAAGTTGTTCCGCCTTTTGTATCTGGACGGTCTTTGTAA
This sequence comes from Peribacillus sp. YIM B13481, assembly GCF_042787985.1. Classification (NCBI taxonomy): domain Bacteria; kingdom Bacillati; phylum Bacillota; class Bacilli; order Caryophanales; family Bacillaceae; genus Peribacillus; species Peribacillus sp. YIM B13481. Next base: position 36,591 of record NZ_JBHZPE010000006.1, on the reverse strand, counting down.
TGATCCAATAAAAAAGCAGTATGACTTGTCACAACACCATCTATAAATTGTTTTAATCCAGAAAAGGTGAGCTTGTCTGACTGATAATTTGTTTGTAATTCCTTTGCGGCAGCTAAATCCATTTTTAACTCCGGCGAAAAGTGAATTCTGGTTGTAAGTAACCCTTCTCGCTCAAATTCCTTAAAAATTTTAAGATCGTCTAATGGATTTGGCGCAATTTTAGCTCCATATAAATCATTAACGGATGTAATTCCCAATCTTTTTGTTTCATTAAGGAAACCTTGGAATAGTTTTACACGTTTATCTTTCGGTAATTTGTATGCATGCTCTGATGCATACCCAATTGCCTGTTCAAATAGGAGGCCTGTCAGTTCCCCATTTTCATCTTTTCCAATTTCTCCATATTCCGGATCTGGGGTATCCTTCGTTAATTGAATCATTTCCATTGCTTTACTATTGATCCATGCGTAATGCACTTCTGCATTGAATAATAAAACAGGGCGATCACTAATATATTTATCTAGTGTTGTTCTATGTGGCAGCACTTTGTTCTTCCAATTGGTATGATCCCAACCCACGCCGAATATCCACTCATCATTTGGTCTCGTTTCTGCAAATTCACCTACTATTTTGGCTGCATCTTCTTCTGAATCTGCATCAAATAATTTGGCACTGTCCTTCTGTAAAATGCTTCCCATCATAATGTGCATATGAAAATCATGGAATCCCGGAATAATTAGTCCGTCATCCATGTCATACACTTTTGTTTGATTTCCAAGGAATGACATTACATCTTCTTTAGAACCGATTTTAATAATTTTATTATCTTTAATAGCGATAGCTGCTTTTATTGGCTCATCTTGTAACCCAGTGAAAACATGTTGACCAGAAAGAATGATGTCTGCATTTACCATTTTTATCCTCCTCAATGAATATAGCTTTTATGCTTGAATTTCTTTTTTAATCGCACTATCAATAGAAAGCTCTGGTGGCCGTTTACTAAACATTTTCGTATTAGAAAGGAGCATGATGAAACCAATTCCAAACCATCCTAGTCCGAGTAAAAGTGCCTTTGAATCAAGACTAGTCCATAACCAAATTGTAAAACCAGTACCAATCAGCGGCAATATTAGGTACTTCAGTGTGTTAATTCCGTTTCGCTGTTTTTCTTTAATAAAATAATGGGAAATAACCGAAAGATTAACAAACGTAAATGCCACGAGCGCTCCAAAGTTAATAAAGGATGATGCTGTCACTAAATCAATAAATAACGCAGATAAAGCAAAAATGCCCACTAAGATGATGTTGTGTGTTGGAGTTTGAAATTTTGGATGAATATGACCAAAAATTCGCTTTGGAAGAACTCCATCTCTCCCCATCGCATACAAAAGTCGCGAAACACTTGCATGAGCTGATAAACCAGACGCCAGCCCCCCGGTAATATAACCTGCTAGAAAAATAGATTGAAATAAATTACCCCCGATGTACATAGCAATTTCCAAGGAGGCGGAATCTGCATCTTTAAAGGCTTGGAAATTTGGGTAAACAAGGTAACTGATGTATGAGATGGTGACAAACAGACCTCCCCCTATTAATGCGACGAGGAAAATAGCCTTTGGTATTATTTTTTTAGGATTAATGGTTTCCTCTGAAAATGTAGTAACAGCATCAAATCCTAAAAAGGATAAACATAAAATGGAAGATCCCGCTAATACTAAAGATAGTGGTATATCACCATTCACAAATGGAGAACTCATGAATAATGTTCCTGAACCCATTCCGTTAAGTAACCCTTTAATTGACAAGAATGTAAATATAACTATTATTAAGAATTGACAGGCAACTAGTAAAAGATTTATTTTTGTTGCTATTTTCACTCCAATTATATTTACAGTGGTGATTAAAATTACAAAGCCAATTAACCAGACGGAAAAAGGAACGGATGGAAAATATGCGTTTAAGTAAATGGCGATTAGTAATCCATTGATCATTGGCAAAAATAAATAGTCCAATAATATAACCCAGCCTACTAAGAAGCCAAGATGAGGGTTTAGAGCCTTTTGAGTAAATGTATATGCAGAACCAGCAACAGGATAGGCCTTAACCATTTGACCATAACTATAGGCTGTAAACAACATACCAACTAAAGCTATAATATAAGCAGCTGGCACCATCCCTTTCGTTATTTCCGCAACCACCCCATAAGTAGAAAAAACTGTTGTAGGTGCCATATAAGCCAATCCAAATAACACTAAAGGAAATACTGTTAACGTACGTCTTAATTTTGCATTCTCCATGTATCACTCCACCCTTATTCGTGATTAATTAACTAATATGCAAATACCATACCAAGCGGAGATTGATTATTTAACGATTTAATTACCGGTATATTTTAAATATTTACAATATACAGATTTTTTAATAGATTAATAGTTTTATGCAATATTGCACCAATTATTTAAGGTTGCATAAATACTCGTTAGCTATGAAGATGTCTCACCGTGTATTCTGGTTGATACGAATAAGGTTCGAAATAAGCTACGTGCCGTAATGGCGTCATCAATAAATTGTATCTGGTATGACACGCAAATCTCGCGATTGTTTAAGATGGGATTAATGCTTATTGCGACATTTTTCCATTGAAATAGCCCTAAGAAGGACGATTCAAATTATTAGATTTTAATTTCCCGAATTCTCACATATAGAGAAAAACCCTCAAAACTTATTTATTTATGAGAAAGAGACCCCGAATCAAACAACATCCCTCCCCTTGAAACTACATTATTCGACATCAACTTGGTAACCCAAGCCTTTATTGCAATCTTTTTGCCACTTCTTAATTAAAGAATCAGTACAAGTTTTAAGGGTGTTATACGCATCCTCGGATATCAACCCATCTTTTTTATGCTTGTCAAGTAACTTGTTAAACCTTTGAAGGTGCTTGACAATCCTTTTGGCTGCTTCCAGTTTTTCAAAACGGACCACTGTATCCAAATGTGCCTGTAGTGAACGGGCAACACCATGGTTGACAATTTCCCCATCTTCTTCGAATTGCTCAACAAGTGTCTTTATATAGGATGCATTTATAAACGTGGGATCACGGAATACTTCCTTCCCTTCGAACAAATTCAACAAGATCTTCGTTTCATTAATTTCCGTTTCTGGAATCTCGAGGAGATTTTTATCCAAAACGACCAAGTCCGCTTTTTTGCCCACTTCAATAGAGCCTCTTTCATCCTCTGCGAAAATCACATTAGCCCCGTTGATTGTATAGCTAGTAATCATCTCCTCGAGAGATGCTTTTTCCTTAGGCCATAATACTTTCTTTAGATCGGTTTGATCAGTTTTGTCCCGATCCAATCTTGTTATCCCTACCTCTATTCCTGTAAAAGGCCGGAAGTCACTTAGAAATTCACTGGTGGAAGGAAAATCACTTGATGAAGCAACGGGTATTCCGGCTTCAAAATAGCTATTCATCCGATTAAGATTCTTCAACTCTTCAACTCTTATACCACCATACCAATCATTACCAAACCAAGCGGGCTGAGGAACAGGTATTACCCCTAAGTCCTTAAACCGGGAAACATCATCTTCCCGAACCCAGTCGAGATGGGTAATCACATGTCGGGAATCTCTTTTTCCATTTACTTCAGCTGCATATTCAAAAGCGTCCAAAGAATTACCACTGGGGTAAAATCCCTGATTGCCAATCGCATGGATATAGACGCGGAAACCCTCTTTATCTAAAGCAGCCACGGTCTCCTCTAAGATTTCTTGATCCCAAACCAATTGCTTGTCACCGACGCCGTCAGAAAATATTTTAATTGTATCTATTTTGTACAACTCTCCTTGATATTTGTCACGCGCTTCTTTAAATCTCCCAATCTGCTCTGTCCCTTTGGTTTCATCAGCCCATAACCCTAAATCGTATCTTAAGGTCAATTTCCCTGCATTGTCCAGATCTTCAAATGCTTTAAGCAAATCTTGGTTATTAATTTCTACAAAAAACTAATTGTGGACTAACCCTATAGTCGCTTCTCTCTCCTTTTCAACGCAAAGAATCATAACTTGAACAGTAGATATTAATTTTAAGATAAAAAAGTTACCAGCTTGGCAAAAAAATAAGTATAAGAATGTAATAGATTGGATAAACTAATAAAAAAGGAGTGGGAGATTATGGAGACTAAAATTAAAGAAGGAACAAAAGAAATGTGGAGCGAAATTAATGAATGTATAGCTCGGAAAATTAATGAAAAACATGATTTATCTTTTCAAAAGAAGAGCAATGATAATTATATGAATCTATATATTCAAACAGCAGTATTACACACCTTATTTGAACTATCAGATGAGTTCAGGAAAATCGAACGAAAATATAACCGATTGTGATGCTGGAAAGCTCATGCACTAAAAAATTCAACTTAATGGTGGATTAGGATTAAACTCTTTAAGGGAGCCTTTTAATCCTAATCCACGTTTTTTCTTTCCAGCTTTATTACTTCATCATTACCGCTGCCGACAATTTGACTAACATCAACTGTACCATTTGTTTTCCTTCCCTATAAATCCTTCTTTTCATTCCAACTATAATCCATTTTTCAATCTTACATTAAAATAAAAGAAAAGATTATTCGTCAATCAAGACAGTATACTTAAGCTTAAAACACCTGACAAAACCCTACCTTTTCCTATTAACCACTGGTGGGGTTTCTACATCTACGTCAACCGGGAGGTTCCTCTTTTGCAATCATGCCGGAGAAAATGGGTTCAATGTGTAAAGTAGTTTTTTAATGGAAGATTTTCAAGGGAGTTGTTTTTTTATGGTACGCTGTGTCTAAAACTATTATTTGTTGTTTTATAAATCACTAAAATCTTGTATATTTAATATAACTTACTGATTATTGAATCGAATGATCAGTAACAGCTCGGAATAGCTTCATAATTAACTAAAATCATTGAATGTAAATATTTTTGAAAGAGAGCTGAAAGCCGATGTTGTGGTCACCGCTATTCGAAAATGATGTACCTGCAGTTATTCTTCCTTAACGGTAGAAAATTGCATCTCCGTTAAGGACTGGGAATGTTTAGTTAAAACGGAGGGTGCAAAATGAAAAACACTATATTAGGTTCTTTATATTTATCACTCGCTGCTAGCATTTGGGGCGGGATGTATGTTGTGGTAAAAGTTGTGGTAGACGTTGTTCCACCACTTGAATTAGTATTATTACGATATGTAATTGCGATTTTAGCATTGCTAACTATTGGTTTCATAACAAAACAATCTTGGCGGATTGAAAAACGAGACTGGCTTTTGGTTTTCATTATAGGACTTGTTGGAAACACAATATCTATCGTAACCCAGGAAGTCGGTACGCTACTATCTACTGCACAAATGGGAGCCATCATTACTTCAACAACACCTGCATTTATGGTGATATTTGCACGTATCGTTTTAAAAGAAAAGATTACTTTTAAAAAATCAATTTCTGTTATTTTAGCGACGATCGGTGTCGGTATCATTGTCGGAAATGCCCATATCGGCTCATCTCACCAACTTGGGGGCGTATCACTGCTTTTTGCTGCATTAACTTGGGCACTCATGTCTGTTCTAATTAAACGTGTACCTGGGCAATATTCACAAATTGTTATAACGACATATGCTGTGCTTGTGGCAATTGTCATTTTAACACCTATTACGATTAGTCGATTAGATGAGCTTGATTTTCAAGCAATCATGCATCCATCCATATGGGCCGGTCTTTTATACTTGGGCGTTATTTCTACAGCATGTGCCTTTTTACTGTGGAATCGCGGACTGCAAATGCTTACCGCATCAAGTGGTGGATTATTTTTCTTTTTACAACCTATAGTGGGAACTTTTTTAGGTTGGTTAATACTAGGTGAACAAATCGGCTTGTCTTTTTGGATAGGTACAATATTAATTTTTATTGGTGTGTTATTAGTCATTCGGGAAGAATGACATATTAAAAAGTTTATTAGAAGTTATATTTTAAAATGTACCCTATAGAGCAGTCACTTTAAAAAGGGCTGCCTATTGATATTATCCCCTTAAAGTAGACAGTGTAAAAAGTCCATGAAAAAACATGGATGTTACACTATTACTTGGAGGGGATTTTAATTATGGCTAAAAAAGGGGATAAATTTCAAACTTATTCAAAGAATTCAAGATTCAGGTTGTCCAAAATTATTAAATAATGAGGGTAGCCTAGTCTTTTTTTAAGCTATCTATTTGATGGGGGTAAGTCCATACTGCTTGTAAAAGTTTAGGATATTGCTAATTGGCTTATATTCCCCTATTATTGTGATATTCTATAGAGGGAGGTATTTTATGACAAAAAATACGTATGTTTTTAAAGTGTTTTTGGTTTTGGTGTTTCCCGTATTTACCTTTATTTATTTAAGCGGCAGTTTCGGAATGATCCCTGCAGCTCTAGGGGGCTTGATTTTACTTATTGCCTTAAGCACTCTTTTATTTTCACGAAAATAAAACAATGGTACTCATTAAAAACAACCGTTGTTTCTTTTATATTTTATAGACTCCCTTCTTTAACGTCGGTGCCTTCGAAAGCCAATCCCAATTTCTTTCGGTACACATTACTTGATTTTTCGTAATCAGAAAACCATCTTCAGCATACTCGATCGCCGGCTCTAGAACTTCAGCTAACATGCGTGTTCCTTCAATATCTCACCCCAACCGTCTACCATCCCAGGAACTGTAAGTGCGCTTCTTCCCCCGCGAAAAGGGATCTTCTTTTCCCCTCTATATGCTTCAAGATTGACATTTCTTCTGGAGCGTCCGCTTCCATTATTAGCACGAGTTTTCCGTCCTTCTTTTCATATATAAGCCAGAAAGTATCTCCACCAAGCCCGGTCATATGCGGATAAACTACATCCAAACAGGCACTGACTGCCACTGCCGAATTAAAAGTCCCCCCTTTTTCAAGAATTTTAATTCCTGCCATCGATGCAAAAGGGCTTTCCACCTTAATTTTCGTCCCAATTATCGATTGGGTCATGCATTTATTCTTTTTATTTATTTTATATTTTGGAAAATTTATGACAATTGTATTATATCTTGTTCTTGTTCTTACGTAATTCAAATTTTAGTTTCCAAGACAAAAAGTGCGTTTTTTTAAATTCATCAGCCTATTTTATTAAAAAAAGATAGTTATTTCGTTCGTTACGTAATTATTATTAAAATTTTATATACATTTCGAAAGCACTTTTGTTATCATTAATCCATGATCCTGGAAATAAATCCTAAATTTTAAAACATGGAGGAATCGTTTTGAAAAATCCATATAAGGAATTAACTGTTGGGATGATGAGGACGGGGATTTTAGGTTTCGGCGGCGGGCCATCTGTCATCCCGCTCATCCGCCACGAAGCAGTTTCCCGTTATCACTGGCTCGACGATGATGAATTCGGGGACACTTTGGCGATTGCCAATACACTCCCAGGACCGATTGCCACTAAGATGGCAGCATATCTTGGTTATAAATTAAAAGGCTGGCCTGGAGCCATCGTCAGCGTGGCCGCTCACGTTTTACCTTCATGCATTGCGATGGTTTTCTTGATTGCATTCATTAATGTTTTAAGTAATTCGGCAATGATCAGTAATATGATCGCTGCTGTAATGCCGGTTGTCGCTGTCATGCTTGGTCAAATGGCTTATGAGTTTGGCGAAAAGGCGGTAAAAGGGTTAGGAAAGGTGCTCGGAATCACCTTTTTTGCGATTTCCTTTTTGCTTCTGCAGGTCATTTCCCTGCATCCGGGTATCGTCATTATGATTTTCCTTTTATATGGGGCGTTCCATTTTAAATTAAAGGAAAGATTGAAAAATAAAAAGGTTAATAGGAAGGAGGAATCCGCTTAATGGGTCTTATTATCCCAATAGGAGTTGCTGTTTTTCTAGCGTTTTTCATTGCCAATATTCTTGGTTATGGCGGAGGTCCAGCCTCGATTCCGCTTATGTATGATCAAATCGTCACCCGTTATGGCTGGCTTGATAATGCCGAGTTCTCACAAATGCTTGCTTTAGGAAATTCACTCCCAGGGCCGATCGCCACGAAAATAGCCGCATATGTCGGATATGATGTATATGGCTGGCCAGGATTTCTAGTCGCATTGGCAGGCACGATCATCCCTTCAGCCGTGGCTTTGATATATTTATTAAAAATCCTACGAAAATACAAGCAATCGCCTATCGTAAAAGGCATGTCCCTGCTCGTACAGCCCGTGATCGCGATCATGATGTTATTGCTCACCTGGAATATGGCCGAGGATGCCGTAGGTTCCATCGGCTACATCCATTCAATCGTCATCGCTGGATTGGCCTTTTTGGCCCTAGGTAAATTCAAGATCCACCCCGCCTTCGTAATCATACTTGCCTTTGCGTACGGCGGCTTTATCATCCCGCTCACATAATAATAAAAAATCCACCTATATAGGGGGATTTTTTCATTTAAAGCTTCATGCCCATCCGGCTTTTATAACGTTTAATGAGAATTTGGCAATCAACGCTGACAACACCGCCGACCGCATACAGCTTCTGATTGAGAAAACGTTCCATCTCCTGGTTATCAGTAAAGATTCCGTGCATATGGAGTTTACTCGGACCGGTCATATGATATAAACTCGTTACAGCCGGTTCACTTTCTAATTGCTGTGCGACTGATTCCAGATATTTAGGTTCAACCTCAACGTTAAAGAATGCCGAAACATGGATGCCGACCTTAGCTGGATTTATGACCGCAGTGAACCTCTCAATCACACCGTTTTCAACAAGATGATTGATTCTCATCTGAACCGCAACCCTGGAGAGCTCCACTTTCTTCGCTAAGTCGGTATACGAAATTCGCGCATCTTCATGTAAAACCGATATGATTTTCTTATCGATCTCATCAACTTTCAAGCTGGGAATCTTAAAGTCCTCTGCCATCCTACGTAGCTCCTTTTCGATTTCTTTATTCCATTATCGCAGAGAATACCAGCGGGTCACAACAATCTTCCTTTTTACTTTCAAAATTAAGCTTCATTATGAAAACGGCGGATTTTATGAATGATCAATAGCCAAATATATAAAAACTGATACGTGTAATGGCAAGCTAATTTTGGCAGCCCCTTTTCAATAGGCTCCCTCCAACTCATCCGCTTGAACAAGGAAAGGAACATCCACAAAGTTATCTCCTGTCATATAGCCATTTCCGTTTAAGGAGTGCTCAGGAAATGTCTCATTCCCATCCTTATCATAAAAATTTATAGCCAATTGTATCAGGTTGTTAAATTCAGGGAAGTCACTCTGCCGATCTTCTACCTGAAGTTTTACATACTGATCCATAAGCTCCCTCCAATTTTCAGGATACCTCCCGACTCCGTACGTTTTTCCATTAAGCGCAATGCTGTGCATCATTTCTATTCCAGGTTGATAGGTAGCTATGCCATCCGATACCATAAAACCTCTATCTTTTTTCATAAAAACCCTGATTTCGGAAATGTCATCTTTCGGATCCATATTCCACATGATCAAAGATTTTTCTTCTCCATTCCAAACCTGTGGCTGACCGCTATTTTCCACAGAAGCCACTCTCCATTTATTGCCCTTCCAGACCCAAAAGCTCATCCCATACCCATTATCTACGTTAATAAAGGGGACAAACACATGTGTATTATCCAAAAATATTTGATCTTGTATGACCCTAGGCTGAGCCTCAGAGAAGTTTGAGTTTATTCGTTCGATGACTTGTCTGTCCGATATGAAGGGTTCCGGCTCTTTTGGAAATCGAACAAATAAAAGGATACCTCCAATCGATATAACAGCTGTAATGAAAACAATCATTTTTGTTTTTTTAGTCATCCTTCTAACGCACCTCCAGTCAAAATGGATTCCTCTAGCCTGTAGTAAACCTGATGCCCTTTATTAGGTGTAATCAGTAGACCCTTTCCATCTTCTTCAATGAAAATGAGTGTTTCAAGACCTCTTCCTTTTTTAGGAACGGTACCTGTCAAAATATAAGGGAACATTTCTTTGTACCCGCTATCTTCATTGATTCCGTAATACCAAGATTCACTCTCGGTCTTTTTTTGTTTCATCTTGTTCATTTGTCTTTCCAGCTCTTCTTTATTCAAAGTGACTTCTTTGGAGTTCGGATGCGTCGCCATCAGCGAAGCCCTTTTAATGTCCATCATATATGTAGATATGTCAGCCTTAGGATACATCATTTCATCCAGCGGTATGGCTAAAAGTGAAGCACCCAAAAAGATGAAATTCGATAAGAATCCGAGCCAGGCAAATCGACGGAATCGCTGCCACCGCCCTTCATTTCCTTTCCTTCTCAATAACCATGATAAGAGAGCAACTCCTATAGGGATAATGGGTACACTAACCACCTCATCTGATAGATTAAAAGTAAAACTAAAAGTGATCATTCCTAGTACAAACACAACGAGAGCCTTCCATGCCTTAGGAGAACTTTCTTGTTTTTTATAAATAATGGCAAATGCTATACCAATCAGCATGCAACTGAATGCAATAAGGATTAAAGAGGGTGCATGCATATATTTCTCTGCGTCAAATATTCCATTCATTCTATCTAATACTCTCCTTTTAATCGACTTCCTTCACACGAACCCCTAACTATACCATATATCCCTTTTTTTGTAACTAAAGGGCAATAAAGTATGACTGCAAACCCCCTCCTCATCAATTTAAGGCGGGGGTTTTACAGCCCGTTTAATGCGAGATAAAAGTTTATGAATATCAATGTACCCATCATCAATCCTTTGTTTGAAAGGTCTTCGTGATATTTTTGTATTCCTCATCATTGAGAATGCCCATTTTTTTGAATATTGCGGAATAAGCCATTATTTTTTTTTGTGTACGGTTTGTACAACTCATATGAATCAGCTCCTTTTTTTACATAGTATTCAATCGCAACAAAATGTTTCCTATACACAAAACATTTTGTGTAGACTAAAATGAAAAAACTGCCGTTTTTTATCGGCAGTAATACGTGATTAAAATAAGGTTCGCCGCGTTCTTTTAAATTTTATTCAAACCTGTTCCGTGGTAACCTTGAACCTGAAAAAGCTGTGAAACTTCTTCTAAAATTCGGCTCTCGAATTCCCCTTGCTGTAGAAGGTTTCTCACCGATTCTAAAAATAATGAATGATAGCATGGAAGATAATGGTCCGTTACTATCCAAAGTGTTATATATTCCCCAGTAGATTTTGCACAAAAAAATTCATAGTTTGTTATTTGTAGGAAGTGCCCAAATACAAACTGATTCCCATGTCCATATATCAAAACAAAAAAATGGCGGTTCGGGTCCATTAAAGTCCTTCTTGCAACCTGTCATCATTCGGATTATCGTTGTTTAAGAGGATGCGAAGAAATTGAAAAAAACTGCATACTTTCTTCATACTTTTTTGCTAAACTTACTCCATCAAATAAGAAGGTGAATATTTTGAAAATCTCCTTTAAGTTGGGACTATGTATTTTTGTTTGCATTTTTTTGATGGAAACCGTTTCCATGATTTACTTACATAATAAAGTGATCCATTCCCGTATCAATCAAGAATTGGAATCACTGAAGGCCCGTGGCAATAGTCATCGTGATGTGTTGGAAATCACTTATTCAAACTCAACCCTTCAGCATATCGCCCTGATGGAATCACATACAGATACAGATGTCGTGATAATGAATACAAGAGGAGATATTCTGATATCTTCCGAAAAGGTAAATGGGGGAATGAAAAAAATCTTAGAAAAAAACCTCCCCCAAGTACCACGAAAGGGTCTCATCATCCAATCAAGTTGGAAGGATGAAAGGTATATAGCCACCGTTACGCCATTTATCAGTGATAAAAAAAATGAAGGCTATATCTATATGTTCAAAGATACGAGGGATGTTGAAGATTTAATCGCTCAATTGAATAGACATTTCCTCTTTGCAATTGTTTTGCTCCTTTTCTTCATGATTATCACCATTTATTTTCTTTCAAAAGCTTTGACTAGACCGCTTATTGCGATGAAAGAATCGACCACCAAACTCAGTAAAGGGAATTTTTCAGTGGCTGTACCAGTACGATCTCATGATGAACTTGGGGAACTTGCCCAATCCATTCAAAGCTTGGCTAATGAATTGAACTATTTAAAGAAGGAACGCAATGAATTTTTGGCAAGTATCTCTCATGAACTGCGAACGCCGCTAACTTATATAAAGGGCTACGCTGATATTGCCCGCCGAAAAGAATTGGATGCATCCGAAAGATCACGATACTTAGAGATCATCCATGATGAATCCCAACGATTAAATAGATTATTGGACGAACTATTCAATATGGCTAGAATGGATGTAAATACATTTACGATTTCAAAAGAAACCGTACAGCTCTCTACATTCCTGCAAACCATTCATGAAAAAGTGTTACCAGCTTTTACAAATAAAAAAATTCAATTGCACCTGGTATGCAAGGATCATTTATTTTTAGATATTGATCCCTCAAGGTTTGAGCAAGTTATTCTTAACCTGCTGGATAATGCACTGAAGTACTCGAACGAATATACAGTCACTACCATCAAAGCCACTGAATCGCTTAGCAGTATTTCCATCTCTATAATCGATCAAGGGGTTGGCATTCCAAGTGAAGATATACCCCATATCTTTGACCGATTATATCGTGTCGAGAAATCACGCGCTAGAGATACCGGTGGATTCGGATTGGGGCTCTCCATCGTCAAGCAATTAGTGGAAGTTCAAGGTGGAACCATTTCCGTTAAAAGCAATTTGGAGCAAGGAACGTGCTTCATTATCACATTTAAGGAGATAAAATATGAAGACAGTGGTTCTGGTCGATGATGAACAGAGAATGCTTGATCTTATAGAGCTATACCTTATACCTCACGGATATACTTGCATTAAGATGAAATCTGGACATGAAGCCTTACTGTTCTTAGAGCATGAACATGCTGACATTGTCATTCTTGATGTAATGATGCCTGAGATGGATGGATGGGAAACATGTGAAGGGATCCGGGGTTTTTCCAATATTCCCATAATCATGCTCACCGCCCGGGATGCTGCAGAAGAAATGGTGAAAGGGTTGAAAAAGGGTGCGGACGATTATGTAACGAAACCCTTTAATGAAGATGTTTTACTTGCCAGAATTGAAGCTGTTACACGAAGAGTACATAATCACCAAGGTGTGTTCTTTAAGGGGATACATTTAAATGAATCCGCTTATGAAGCGCATTATGATTCCAAAACCATCCCATTAACGCCAAAAGAGTTTTCCATGTTGTGCTTGTTTTTAAAATCCCCTGACCAAGTGTATTCCAGGGATCACCTGCTTTCGACCATATGGGGATTTAAAACGGATACGGAAGATCGGACAATCGATTCCCATATTCGCAATATTAGAGAGAAATTGCGCCATGCAGGTTTTCCAGTAGACCAACATTTGAAAACGGTCTGGGGCATCGGATATAAATGGAGTTCTGTGGATTGATATGGATTTCATTTCTGACTCATTAGCAACCAGCGGACCCTTTTTCATTGCTGTAAGTTTAGTATTGAACATATTGATTAGCGTTCTTGGTTTTATTCCAAGCGTATTCATCACGGCTGCCAATATCACCGCATTTGGATTTGAAAAGGGATTGATCCTTTCTTACATGGGAGAAATTGCCGGAGCAGTAGTCAGCTTTTGGTTATATCGAAAGGGCTTTCAAACTTTCAAACCCAAATTCATGAAGAACCGGTGGGTCATGCAGCTGCAAAAGTCACAAGGCTACCATGCATTTTGGATGATTCTGATGCTTAGAATCCTACCTTTTATACCATCCGGCGTGATCAACCTTACAGCAGCATTAAGCGAGACGGGCGTGATGACTTTCTTCCTCGCCACATCCATCGGAAAACTGCCTGCCCTCCTTGTCGAGGCGTACTCGGTGACACAAGCAATGAAGGCTTCAAACGATGTAAAGATCGTTCTAGTATTATTGATTTTGATCATCGCACTCTTGTATTACTTTAAAAGAGGTAAGAATAAAGAAATGTAATGAAATAGTAGAAGACCATGTAAAAAGAAGACTATTTGATATTTTCATTAAAATAAATAATGTTAAACATTATATAAGGATAGATAAAAATTGAACCTAATCAGCTTTATCTATCCTTATTTGTAGTATTACAACATTATGATTTGACACGGATAAATCAATAATTTCGTTATTCAAGAAATGCGCCCGATTTTCAGCTTATAAATATAAATTAAAGAATTGCTACTTTATTTAACGATCAACCAATCGGTAAAATTTACCTTATACACAATTCTGTACAAAATCTAGTAAATGCAATCAATGTTCTTAAAACCTCTTTACCGCTTTACATTTTTACTTTCTTATTGTTTTCTAGAGGCACAGGATCAATACTCTGATCATTAGCTGTCAAATCGATCCCGTAGTCCTTTGCGAATACCATGTGCGTTTCTACTAGAACCTCAGCTGTATTTTCATCTAAATTAAATACTCTGGCGCCGCGCAGTCTGTTCCTTTCAGCTCCTGGCAGACCATAAGCGCCGAACCCGGTACTTCCCGCATAACCAAGCAGGATTCCGTAATAATTACCTACATAAGTGTTTATATGATCATGTCCGCAAAAAACGCCCTTGACATCGCCTCTCTCCAGCATCGCTGAAAACAGCCCCCCGTTAATTGGTCCCATACACTCTTCTTCATTTCTTTCTCCTACTATATTATGCTTTTTAACGGCTACCTCATGATTGGAGTCAGCTCTTTGATCTACGCTCGCATACCACATAAACCTATGTTCCCACAGAGGAATATGGATGAAAGCGAGTGAAGGAATTTTTTTCTGCCATTTTCTCTCTAATTTTTTTGACGTCTCATAATACCAATTCACCTGATTAATACGAAGCCAGTCCCAAGTCGGATATCCTTGGAAATCTTGATTTGCAATGGTTTTTGGCGCATATCTTCCACTGTCAAGAAGCCAGAGGTTGAAAGCTGCCTTTTTTCCTTTTGAATCCTTTATAAGTAAATTCATGTTACCTGTCCCAGTAATACCTTCGACGGTAGGCTTGTTCATATTGTATTTATAAGAAAGATAGATTTTGAGCATGTCTTCCTCATTAAGACCGCCCTTCGGGGTAGAATCTTCATCATGATTTCCAAAGGTAATGGCCCACTTGATTCCTCTTTGTTCCATAGGGTGTGCGACATTGTTAATGGCTTGCTTCATCTCCATAGATGTATCGCATCCACCCGTAATAATGTCTCCATTAATCACAACAAAATCAGGTTTTTCTGTATCAAGCACTTTCTCCATAAGCTGTAATGTTCTACGATCAATACGTTCATCATCTTGTGTATCATTAAATTGAACGATTTTTAATTTTCCATTACGATTAAATTGAAGAGCCATGTCATCTTTTTCTTCTGCCAGTGCTGCAGTGCTAAATAAATCATCTGAAAGTCCAGAGAATCCAAGTGTTAAGGCAAGTGTACTCATTCCTCCTATCTTGATAAAATCCCGTCTATCCAACCCTTCATGTGGTTCTTGATTATTCATTAATAAAACTCCCATTCTCTTCTAGTAACTGTTTTATAGGGATCAAGCTATCGATACGATGGTGGAGCAAATTAACTATGTAGTTCCAATTCAAAAAACCATTATGGTAAACAAAAAATTGGATTTGTATATATATGATTACAAACTTACATTTTTTCGAAAATCACCCTATAAAGGTCAGTTCTTACTTCATAATAAGATGAAAGTATTAGTGGGGTATTAATGTTATATGAAAGATAAGTAAAAAAACAATAGAAGAAGGAATGTGTAAGATATCAAAAAATCCTTACTGTTCATCGGGGATATATGGTAATAGAGGGTTGTCTCCGCTATGGATGGATCGAAGTGCTTTCCCTTTTGTCGTGTATGCCAGTCTGACTATCTCTTTTCAGCTATTGA
Source organism: Peribacillus sp. YIM B13481 (assembly GCF_042787985.1). Classification (NCBI taxonomy): domain Bacteria; kingdom Bacillati; phylum Bacillota; class Bacilli; order Caryophanales; family Bacillaceae; genus Peribacillus; species Peribacillus sp. YIM B13481. The sequence goes on along the minus strand of NZ_JBHZPE010000006.1, from coordinate 20,578 downwards.
ATCGATGCAGGGTAAATTGGTTCATTTCCTTGAATCTTATACCGAATATAATGAGAAAATGCCTATACTATCTTCCTGTTTTCTGGAAAAAAGAATGAATATATTGTGTTTTAATGGGGAATTCCTTTATAATGCGCATTAGATGATTTTTTTAGCACTGAATACGAGAGGAGACTGAATATGAAGAAACTATTGTACCCAATCGTTATTGGATTATTGGCAGTTGTTCTAACAGCTTGTGGTTCGAACGATGAAGCTGATAAAAAAAGTGGCGGGAAAGAGACTAAAACAACTGAGGAACAGCAAAACAAGAATGATGAGAAAGAAACGGCTAAAGCAACTGAGGAACAGCAAAAAAAGATGGAAGAAATGCAGAAGGAACTAGACAAGCAAAAGGTGGATGAAAAGAAAACCGTGGCCATCGTCAATGACGAAAAAATTTCAGGTGCGGAATATAATACCGTTTTGTCCACGACACAAATGCAGATGCAGCAATTCGGACAAGACCCAACATCAAAAGAGGGAGCCAAACAAATTAAAAAGCAAACGCTCGACTCTTTAGTAGGGCAAACATTGCTTCTTCAGGCTGCTGATAAAAAGGGCTATACAGCTTCCAAGGCTGAAATCGAAAAGCAACTTGCCCAAATCAAAGACCAATATGGAAATGAAGAGAAATTCAAGGAAGCGATGAAAAAGGCAGGCCTGAATTCAAAAATGTTGAATGCTCAGATCGCAGAGAATATTCCATATACGAAGTATGTTGAAAAAGAGATTAAAGTGGATGAACCAACTGACGAAGAAATTGAAAAGTCCTACGACCAGTATGCGAAGCAAGCTAAGGCAAGCGGGCAGAAGGTACAGAAACTTGAAGAAATGAAGCCGCAAATCAAGGAACAGCTAAAGCAGCAAAAGAAACAAGAAATGCTTGTAAAACGTGTGGAAGAACTTAAGAAAAATGCTAAGGTCGATATTAAGATTTAATGACTAAAAGAGCTGCAAAAAAAAACTGCACCCCAATTGTTAGACAGCATTAACAATTGGAGGTGCAGTTTTTTTTGATTAATGGACATCCTACTAACAAAACTGCAACAAAGTCCCCTATTCTGATAAATTGACTCAAATCCTTTTGAAGAAAAGTGCTGATGAAATGAAATGAATCAAGCAATTTATACTTTTTTATCGACAATCATCACTCACGGCCTTTCATTTTTTATACGCCCGTTTTAGAGAACCGTTCGATTCTTTCTCTGATTTCATCACGGACACGTTGGAAGGTAGCCCATTTTTCTTCATCAGTTCCTTCCGCTTTTGCCGGATCATCAAAGCCCCAGTGTTCCCGTTTAACATGCGGTGGCGTCATTGGACATTTGTCTGCCGCATCACCGCATAAAGTAACCACAAAATCCGCATTATTTAATATGTCAGTGTCGATGGTATCTGATGTTTGATTGGTGATGTCCAATCCCGCTTCACGCATTGCTTTTACGGCCTTTGGATTTAACCCGTGTGCTTCGAGCCCTGCACTAAGCACTTGCCATTCTTCACCTAAATATTTCTTCCCCCAGGCCTCTGCCATTTGGCTTCTGCAAGAGTTACCAGTACATAAGAAGTATAGTGTTTTTTTAGCCATGCTGTTTCTCTCCTTCATGAGTAGAGTAATCTTTAGTGTATGATGAGCAACCAAATATATAAACCAACTAATGTGATGAACAATGTTGGGATGGTTAGGATGATTCCAGTTTTAAAGTAGGTTCCCCATGAAATTTTCACGCCTTTTAACGATAGTACATGCAGCCACAGCAATGTAGCTAAAGAACCGATCGGAGTGATTTTCGGGCCCAAGTCCGAACCGATGACATTTGCATATATAAGGGCTTCCTTGATAACGCCGGTAGTATTGGTATCGGAAATGGCAAGTGCATCGATCATCACGGTTGGCATGTTATTCATAAGCGAAGAGAGAATGGCGGCAATGAAGCCCATTCCAATCGTTGCTGCAAATAATCCTTGATCGGCGGCAACTTGGATTAAATCCGTTAATACATTCGTCAATCCAACATTCCGCAGGCTGTAAACCACAACATACATGCCAATCGAGAAAAATACGATTGCCCATGGTGCGCCTTTAATAACCGTTTTCGTGTTGACTGCCGGGCTCCTACTAGCCATGATCAGGAAGAAAATGGCGACGATGCCTGCAATGATGGATACAGGTACCCCAATGAATTCACTTGAAAAATAACCAATAAGTAAAATTCCCAGAACAATCCAGGACAATCGAAACATTCTTTGATCCCGAATGGCTTCCACTGGCTTCTTAAGTTGTGATACATCATAATTCTTTGGGATGCTTTTACGGAAAAACAAATATAAAACCAAGATGCTAGCTACCAATGCAAAGATGTCCGGTACGATCATTCTCGATGCAAACCCGGCAAAACTGATACTGAAAAAGTCTGCAGATACTATGTTTACAAGATTGCTTACCACTAAAGGTAATGAAGTTGTATCGGCAATAAAACCACTGGCGATGATAAATGGAAAAATCATTTTATCACTAAACTTCAAGGCACGAACCATCGCTAATACAATTGGTGTAAGGATAAGGGCCGCTCCGTCGTTTGCAAAAAATGCAGCAACAAGCGCACCCAGAATACTTACATAAACAAACATCCTCACTCCGTTTCCCTTGGCTGCCCTAGCCATATTTAGTGCTGCCCATTCAAAAAATCCTATCTCATCCAAAATGAGCGAGATGATGATGATGGCAATGAAGGCGAGTGTCGCGTTCCAGACAATCGATGTCACATCAATGACATCAGCAAAATCCACCACTCCCACAAGTAAAGCCAAAACAGCACCGCCACAAGCTGACCATCCGATCGACAGTCCCTTTGGCTGCCAGATGACGAGAATGAGTGTTAATAAAAAGATGATAACTGCCAAAATAACTGATCCCACTTAAGTTGTACCTCCTAGTCAGTCCCAACAAATCCGTTTTCCTTGTGCTGTTAATTCTTCTAATTTAAAGTTTTGACTTGGCAAATCCCCGATGATCGTTAGAATAAATGAATGATATGAGGATGTTTTGTTTAACGAGTAAAAAATCCATTGTCCCCTTCTCTCTTCATTCACGATTCCACTATCTTTCAACTTTCGTAAATGTTGGCTGATAGCTGGCTGGCTCATTTCGAACAGGTCCACAAATTCACAGACACAGCATTCATGTTCAGACATGATCTTAACCATGGTCAAACGGGTTTTATCACCTAGTAATTTAAGTATGTTTGCGGTGGTTTCCAAATCCAAAGCTTCATTCATTTGCATACTGCCCCCCCTTATTCAATAGTTAAATAAGTATATGCTTATATGAAATCAATTCCTCATCATTATATAAGCATATTCTTATATACTCAAGTAAAAACTATACATCTTATTTAATATAACTTTACTCTGGTTTGACTACCCAAAAACGTCCCTTTCTTGCTCAGCGAATAGCAGTTAATCAAATATAGAATTTTTGTTAAGAAAGTATCGTTTATGGAGAGCGAAAGGAGAAGTTGGAGGGTATGACAATTCGTGAAGGAATCATACGAAACAAAAAAACTGCCGAGTTACCGGCAGTTTTTTTGTTTACAAATATTTCTTGTGAATACTTTTTCCATCATAGGAAAACATGACTTCTTTTCCTTCCATGACTGATTCCATATGCACGGAGCGGCCCCAAAGCTGATGGATATATGGCATGACTTTTTCGAGATATTTCAGATCCAGTTCAATATCTTCATACCAATGTTTTAGATAAAGTTCCCCATTACGCATGTAGTCTCCATCATTTACTGTGATATAGGGGAATCCGCCGTTAACCCTCATACTGACGAGTTGATCACGAATCTGTTCCCATGCCTTATCGACGATTTTGTAATCCTTGCCCTGCTTTTGGAATAAATACATATCCTCCCGCATGACCAGGTCTTTGGTCAAATAATTGCGGAGAAAGGAAATATCCGATTCGATTTCCCTGACTTCGAACATCTTTTCCCGGCCAGATCCAGGCTTGACACCCAGCTTGATCATTTCTTCGGTTGGATTATCATAGCGTTCTTCAATATCTTCAAGCACTTTCAATCCGAGATAATAAGGATTTATGCTGGTCTTTGATGGCTGAACGACACCTGCGTTCAGTTTTGCGAACTCAATGGCTTCCCCTGAGGATAAATCCAATTCACGGATTATGCGTTGATGCCAGTAGGATGCCCAGCCTTCGTTCATGATTTTCGTTTCCAGCTGCGGCCAGAAATAAAGCATTTCTTCCCTGATCATCGTCATGATATCCCGTTGCCAATCGGATAGGTCCCTGCTGTACTGTTCAATGAAAAGCATAATATCCTTTTCTGGCCTTGGCGGGAATTTTTTTCTTTTTTTAATGTTGGATTTCTTCGGTTTATCCTTATTATCAAGATTCCATAAATCATCGTATTGTGTGGCTGTCGGTTTTGCTTCCTCTTCTTCTTCCTCATCTTCCATCGTCCAGGCAAGCTTCGGTCTCATCAGTGACGGATCGATATGTTCTTCAATGGCTAAAAGTGCATCGAGGAAAGTTTCCACTTCCTTTTTGCCATGCAGGATTTCATATTCACGGATTCTTTCTGCCGTGGCCGACATACTTTCCACCATATCTCTCTTAGTATTATTGAAACGTACATTATTCTTAAAAAAATCACAATGGGCCAAAACGTGGGCGACAATCAATTTATTTTGTACTAGTGAATTGGAGTCCAGCAGAAAAGCGTAACAAGGATTAGAGTTAATGACCAGTTCGTAGATCTTACTTAATCCAAAGTCATACTGCAGCTTCATTTTATGAAACTGCTTCCCAAAGCTCCAATGAGAAAAACGGGTCGGCATCCCATAGGCACCAAATGTATAAATGATTTCTGAAGGGCAAATTTCATAACGCATCGGGTAAAAATCCAACCCGAATCCAGTTGCTATTTCTGTAATTTCACTAATGGCATATTCCAGAGCCTTTTGCTCCGCTCCATTCATCCGATATCCCCCTTGTCTTCCGCCTTTAAACTAATGTATGAAAAAAAGGAGGAAAAATGCCGTGATCATGAGTAAAGATCCTCGATAATAAAAAAAACACCTCCATGAAGAAGATGTCTGTTCAAATGATTCATGCAGTTCTGTACTCTATCTTAATTTCCCTACTCTATTATAATTTTGCGAATTCCGTATTCACTGCCCCCTTTTTCGCTTTTGACCGAATCCAGGAAATGATAAGCGCTGCAATGATTACAAAGCCTAAATATCCTGTGACGGGGTATACCGTTCCAACCAATTTTATGAAGCCAACGAAACTTGCAAGGAAGGCAAGGATCCCTACCATTATCACGGATATTTTAAAGCGTCTCGTTTCGGCAGGAACCAACCTGGCTGTGAATGCATACAGCATCCCGACAGCGGTATTATAAATCATTCCTAAAAGGATGATTGATAGGATATATCCCAACCATGGAGAAATCTGATTCGCTAAATGAAGGGTAGGCATTCCTGAGCCTTCTATGCCCTTCAAGTCGGACATCATCCCCAAATTGATTAACAATAGCAAGATCCCCAATCCGATACCTCCCAGAATCCCTCCAATACCAGCCTCCTTCTTATTCTTGAAGGTCCCTCCCATTACGGCTAGCATGGCAATTCCGGCAGTCATATTATATGAAACATAAAGTAATGAACCCATTATCCAGTTTCCGGTTGCAGCATTTCCTTTACTTGAAGATGAAATGATTTCATTGAAACTTAGATCGGATGTGAAAAATGAATAACCTGAAATAATGATCATGATAACAAATAAAAACGGTGTGACGGCACTAATGATGGACATTATTTTATTAACATTAAGTAAGAGCGTGCCAATCGTCAGCACTGTCATGACAATTGCACCAACTATACTGGGAATCCCGAATTGTTCTTCAAAAATCGTTCCGGAACCAGCAATCATGATGACAGTAACGCCAAACAAGAAAAATGTGATAATAACATCGACCACCCTGCCTAAATAGCGGCCACAAATATGTTCGATGATGCTTTTATGGGAGCGCGTTTGCAAAGTGCTCCCCAATTGCGTAACCTGCATGCCTAAGAACGCGAATAAAGCTGTCGCAACCACAATTCCCAATACACTGTAGATTCCAAAGCTAGTGAAGAATTGTAATACTTCTTGTCCTGAAGCGAAGCCTGCTCCAATGATGATTCCAATATATGCCCCTGCAAGATTTACACTGTTTTTCATATCCGACCCCCGCCCTAATTAAAAGATTATTCTGATAATTTGGATTAAATGAAATATCTTCCCGTTCATCACAATCCCTGATCCGTAATAGCTTCCCAGCTTCAGTAATTTTTACGATCCATCGCCCATGAAGCTGGGTAGAGCTATTATTCCAACTCTTGTTCATTTATCATTTGGAATATCTTTTACTATGGGAAGTGAATCCATCGACCGCAGCGTAATTGACTTCATAGCCAATGCCTGCCCCCTTTGGCACAGTTATGACTCCATCTTCCACTGTAACCTCTGGTTGAATGATGTCCTTATGCCAATAATTCGCAGATGCCGCCGTATCACCAGGCATCGTGAAGTTATCAAGTGTTGTCAATGCGATATTATGGGCACGCCCCACACCGGATTCCAACATGCCTCCGCACCAAACCGGAACATTTCTTTCTTTACATAATTCATGTATTTTCATTGCTTCCGTTAAACCGCCAACCCTGCCGATCTTAATATTAATGATTTTACAGCTTTCCAATTCAAGGGCTTTTCTTGCATCTTCCACGGAATGTATACTTTCATCCAAGCAAATCGGTGTTTTGATTTCCGCCTGTAATGTGGCATGATCGACAATATCGTCTGATGACAAGGGCTGCTCGATCATCATTAAATCAAATTGATCAAGTTGTTTCAGTAATTCGATGTCTTTCAGCCGGTAAGCGGAGTTTGCATCCGCCATGATCGGAACATCGGGATATCGACTGCGTACTTCCCTGATTACATCTACATCCCATCCTGGTTGTATTTTCATTTTGATTCTTTTATACCCATCTCTCAATCCAGCTTCTATCTTCGCCAGTAATTCAGGTACCGTTTTTTGGATGCCGATGCTGATTCCAACATCGATTTTTTTTAGTTCCCCGCCTAAAGCCATACTTAATGGAATATTCTTTTCTTTCGCATATAAATCCCAGATGGCCCCCTCGATTGCCGATTTTGCCATATTATTTTTACGAATATGCGAGAACATATCCGATACATCACGAGGATGCTCTATTTCTTTATTCAATACAAGCGGAATCAGGAAATCCTCCAGCATGGTCCAATTGGTTTTTATGGTTTCTTCGTTATACCAAGGTGCTGAAAACGCCACAGATTCAGCCCAGCCCGAAAGCCCCTCTCCATTTTTCACTTCTACAAGTATGAATTCCTTATCCACAAATGTTCCAAAACTTGTTGTAAATGGAGCTACCAAATCCATATTTAAATGACGTAAACGCACTTCTGTTATTTTCATCCCGATTCCCCTCTTATTCTTGTTTTTTTAATAAGTAGTTTTGAATGGTTTCACCTTGTTCCCGTGCTATTCCGACTGCAACATATCCTTTGGCAAAAAGCGTTTTGAATAATTCGCCCGTTTTCGACCGCCAATCAATCGCAAGGCGGAGATCATCTTTTTTGATTTTTTGAATATCTGTCGGAATGGGTATAGCGACCACGTCGGCATTGGTTTCCAAATGATAATCCTTGATGTAAGGAAAGCCTTGGTCATTCATTTCTGTGGTTACAATGTGTATGGCTTTATCAGGAAGTGGCGTCTCTTCCTTTGCTCCCTGCCCTATATTCCATTCCACCATGAAACGATCAGTGGACAATCCTTCATTGAGGGTATCCTTCATATTTCCATAACAATCTTCCATATATGTTGAACAAACCGCTTTTAGTTTACCGATATTCAAGTTTGCGTTCACACTTTCCAATGGATCATATGTCCATGTAATTAGATCGTAGCCTTTTTTGAGCGCTTCTTCTTTTTGTGCCAGTTTAAGTAATCTGCCGTAGCCCTTCTTTTGATGAGCCGGATGGATGGCTAACATATGTGAACAAAGAAACACCCTTCCATCCTTGAATCCCGGGAAACTGTATTGAAATCCAACTAACTGGTCATTGAGGTAACCGCCTAAAACAAGCCCTCCGTTTTTGACTGCGGTAATCGTCTGATGGGTAGGAACGCAATCCATGCCCCATACAAGGATTTCAAGACGCTGTACTTCTTGTAAGTCCTCTAGTGTTGTTAGGGATTTAATGATTAATTCATCAGTCATGTAGGTGTCCCCCCTCGCCATATTTCTCGAAAGTAAATATGATGGCCTTAGTCAGGATTTCAATTCCCGATAACAAAGCATCTTTGTTGAACGTCATGTTCGGATGATGGAGCCCTGGTGTCAAATTACATCCCAACCCAAGCATCGTCGCTTTGAGCTTGGGTCTTTTCAGCGTATAAAAATGAAAATCCTCTCCTCCAGTTGTAATGACAGGCGCTACCAGATTTTCTTCTCCGAGTGTATCGACTATCGCTTCAGCCATTATTTCCTGGGCTTGTTCATTCACGATTGCTGCAGCAACGTTGGTTCCCGGTTCGAGTTTCATTTCAACTCCATGGACAATGGCCAAGGATTCGGCAACTTTTTCCACCTTTTTGGTGAGCTCTTCCATGACAGCATTATCCTGAGCCCTTAAATCCAATGAGAAAGTGGCTCTCCCTGGGATGATATTGGAACTTTCGCCCCCAGCAAAAAACTGCGTCATTTTTACTGAATAAGGGATGGACGGATTGAGATGGATACCATTTAATAAAGTGACGAATGCTGCTCCTATCTCGATGGCATTTTGCCCTTGATGCGGTCTGGCTCCATGTGCATCCGTCCCCGCTATTTCTCCTTTAATGAACTGGGCAGCCCCATGGACAATGGCTGGAGCCGCCTGCCCATCCTTCACTTCCTCAACTGGCCTTAAGTGCACTCCATAAAGGAAATCGACATCATCCAAAACTTTCTCTTCAATCATCTTCAAGGCGCCCGTACCTTTTTCTTCAGCAGGCTGAAAAATGAATTTCAGCTTACCTCTTGGTCGAAAGTCCATTTCCTTCAATACCAGGAAAACACCAAGCGCCAAGGTCATATGCCCATCGTGTCCACATGAATGATTGGCCTGAAACGTCCCATGCACCTCCTGCCAAAGTGCATCGATATCCGATCGTAACCCGACTGTGAAATTCCCATCCCCGATTTCCCCAATCACTCCTGTACAGTCTTCGAATGATTTTACCTTGCATTGATTTTTCATTAAAATATTGGAAATGAATGCTGTCGTGCTCACTTCATTCCAACTCGTTTCAGGATTTGCGTGTAACTGGTCGAAGATATCGATGATACGCGGCCTTAATTTTTCTATTGTTAGTTTGATATCCATTTCTGTCTCCCCCTTAACTCCCGGCTTAATTGGCTTGACTTATGACTTTATTTCAAAAGAAATATTCGTCTTGATTGAACGCATCATATATGGCCTTTCTTTTTTTAAAACCCTGTTCATCTTTAATCGATACACCAGCTACTATACTATTCAATAATGAAAATAAAACCGGTGCCGTATCGATAGTGGAAGTCCTTGGTGTTGAAATAGGCAATAAAATGTCAGTGTAGTCAGCAATCGGAGCCAATTCAGAATCCGTTACGCCAATTACAAATGCACCCGCTTGTTTAGCCATTTCCGTAATTTTCACAGTTTCTTTCACATAACGGTGAAATGAAATGGCTACAAAGACAGAATTTTCAGTCATTTTATTCATCAGTAAAAAAATATCATCAGTATCCGGCCTATATAAATGGACCTCCTCCCTCACAAGCCTCAGTGTAAAGGTTAACCAATGTGCCGCAGAAAATGATAACCGATGTCCGGATATCAAAACATTGTCGGCTGCCGCCAATTTATCAACCGTTTTAGAAAAATCTTCATTTGATAAATTTTTGATTGTCTTTTCGATACTGACGATATCCTGCCCCATCACTTGAGCCATGAAGTTTGGTTGATTCGCAGCTTCAAGTTTTGAAGAATGATATTCATTCAAACTGCTGCTCTCGAATATCAACTGATTTCGAATAAGTTTTTGAAGTTCCGCAAATCCACTTAACCCCAATGAATAACAAAAGCGGATGATGGTCGTTTCACTCACACCTATATCATTCCCGAGCTTTTGAGCTGAAGTGACTGCAAATGTATGTGAATGTACTAACAAGTATTTTGCTACCTTTTTTTGGCCAGTTGATAAACCAGGGAATACTTCTTTAACTTTTTGCTGTAATTCCATAAAAAATCCCCTCTGAAGCAAGATATGAATCCAAAACTTCTAATATGACAATATGAAGTTTTTACTTCATCAATAATAAAGAGTATTTTATCATGGGACTTTTAATAAAACAATAATATTCAGAATTTTTAATAAAAAGAAATATCAAAGTACCTCAATCACAAAAAAACCACGAAGATGAACTCCATGGTTTCCTTATCTTTATTTATTTTTTATGACGCTTTGCATAGCCACATCGTTTACATAATTCTTCAACTGCACATCTTCTTGAAAAACCATCATACATATTTTTAGCCCGTTCACCATTTAAAATATCTTCAAGTGACGTTTCAAATATATTCCCCAGTGGAATTTTCCCTTCACTATCCAAACAACAAGGTACGACTGTACCATCCACCAAAATGCCTAACTGATCTCTAAGAGCATAGCAGAAAATATTCTCATCGATAATGTCACGGTCCAATTCTGGCCACTCGAATTTTTCAGCCATGTTTATATAAACGCGGTCCTTCAATTTAATATTATTCTTCTGCTGAAGAGCTTCACTTAAACGAATGTCCAATGAAAGCTTCTCCTCCAACATGCTGAGAATATCGTCGTTCAGGCCATTACTCGCTTTTAGTTCATCCGTATCCATATTCCATAAACGAATGGCACAAATCATTTCACTTTTTTCATTTGCCTCATTTATGAAATCGGCAATATTACTGACATATGAGTCGAGACTATTGCTCGTATCGTTTGCCTCAAAGCTATGAAGTGAAATATTCACCTGACGAAGGGCTTTTTTGGAGAGCAGCTTTTCTTTGACCTTTTGAATCAAAGTACCGTTCGTTGTTATATTCACCTTTAGGTCATTTTCTGCACTGATATCCAGGAATGTACCCAAATTTTTATTTAAAAAGGGTTCACCCATCAGATGAAAATAAATGTGATCGGTGTGCGGTTTGATTTTCTCGATTACATGTGTAAACCCTTCAGGATCCATGAATTTAAGAGTCCTTTGCAAGCTGGAGCTTGGACAAAAATTACACTTCAAGTTACATATATTTGTAATTTCCACATAAACTTTCTTAAACTTTCTCATTTTCTAATACCCCTACAATCAAGCTTATTGTTTCAATCTGATACTAACTATACTGGTTAGCTGCTCATAAAAGCAATGAAAACTTCATGGCAGCGGATATCAAGGAACGGATAGGTATCACTTCACCGTGGCAACTAATCCGATATCCACCATTTTCCGGACAATCCTTTAAAGAAATCAGAAAAAAACATCTTCTCGAGGTGAAGATGTTGGCTAAAATTCAAACCTTTTATTTTTGTCCTGAATTTACTTTCTTTTTTGCTCAGTGACCTTTAAACTAAGTAATTTTTCATTTTTCAAATCATGTTGTACGGTCACGATGACATTGAACTCATTTCCCTTATCCACGACTAAAAAGATGAAAGCATCTTCGACAAGACTTTCCGCTACAGTTTTCCTACCCTTATATTCGTAATCGGTAACCTCAACTTCAGGATAATCTGCCTGAACTACGGCAATCGCAATCTTTCCGTATTTTTCGTAATCGGGTTTTTGGGCCTGTGTTGAAATGGACCCTGCTTGTATAATCAAAAAAATCCCCATTAACATCACGATGACTTTTTTCAAAATTCTTCCTCCTCATATTTTCCTCTTAATATTATTATGTAAGATTGTTCATTTGTTATGCAGCTGCATCGCTTCTTTAACAAGCATGATTCCAACTGATCGATTCCTTTTCCATTCCTCAGGAAATACACTCAATGGAGGATTGGTTTCATCCACTAAATAACTAAGTTCGATTGTCATTCCCGGGCGGTGGAATTCAGTTATGAACCAATCCGTAAATCCACTTCCTACCGCTTCTTTTTCCGGAAAGGTCAGTTCATACCCAGTCAATTCCGATGTTTTTTTGGCAATCCCATAATCCCTCACCATATTTTCCCGTTTATTTTTGTAATGCCAAAAGATTTCCCTTCCTGAGGTATGATAGGCAACAGCAAGAAGGGGATCGATTTCCCTTGTAAAATCCGCAAGCGCTTTAACTTCAGCTGCTTCAAGTGGTTTTTCCCCTTTATAAAATTGATAAGATGGTTTTTTTTCATGACTCATGACTTCTTTCCATCCAGACGGATACTGCCTATTTAAATCAATGCCCTTGGCGTTGGCTTTCCATCGCGACCAATTCTTGCTATATCCGTTCATTTTCCATACTGCTGCCTTTTCAAGTATATTTAAGTTTGATAAATCTCCTTGCTGGATGCTGACTCCATCTGGATTAAGCATCGGGATGAACCAGATGCTTACTTCATCCAATGATCCCGACGGGTATTCTCCAACAGGCTTGCCCGCTCGATAAGCGGCTGCATAGTCTTCAAGCATGCTCATTAAAAGTTTGGAGCTGAGCCATTCCCGCCCATGATGCGACCCCACAAACAAAATCGATTTTTTTCCTTTTCCTAACTTGACTGCTTTTATATCTTTTCCCTTTTCAGTTTGACCGATTATTTGAACGTCCAATTCATACTGGTGTTGGATTCCTTGCAGATCCATTTCCATCCGCTCAGGAGAATACACCTCTTCTGCGAGTGTGGTTTCAGGAAAAAAAAGCAGGACAATTACTCCAATTACCATTATTTCTCTCATGTACTCACCTTTTTTTTTATTCAGGTAAAAAGCAACAACCGCGGTCCAAATACATCACCACTTATTGTAAGGAAATGTTCTGTCCGATCTGAACAAAATACAAATAGCTCCTTATTAAGGGGGAGAACTACATGAGGATTGCGGATTATGATCAGGCATTGTTTCACACACACCGTTCTGATTGGGACAGCTTGTTAGTATTGATGGTTCGGACGAAAGATCATTTTCTTTCAAAAAAAATAGAACATTTTTTGCACGCATACCGGTTTGAGCATGATTACCAAATTGTTCAATCCCAGTTGTATGCGCTGCTTCGTTATCTAGATCATGCGGCAGAAAAAACAAGTGATTATTTAAGTGAACTTCCAAGCTTAAATCAACTATAGTTTTTGCAAAACGGGAAAATTTATACAAGAAGATTGATTTTCGGGGATTTGACTTTGGCTGGTGAACCCTATAAAACAAGGAAGGGTCAGGTATGAAAATACCTGACCCTCATTTCATTATTTTTTCATTGTTGCATACGCAGCTGCATACATTTTAAGATCTTCAAGTAAACCTTCCACAAGTACGGCAGACTCTTCAAGTAAACCATCATTTTCATAATCGAAGCAATGTGGATCCAGAACCAATTGTTTGGCGATCACATTTGCATAAAGGCTGCGGCCCACTGTTCTCATTGAATTTAAGGCGTTGATCCCACCTTTTCCTCCGCCGGAGACAGCCAATAAAGCGACTGGTTTATGCGTGAATTGTTCATTGCTTAGAAAATCCAAGGCATTTTTCAAAGCTCCACTCATGGAACCATGATATTCCGGAGTGGTCAGGATCACACCATCCGCTTCCCCGATGCTTTTCCGAAGGCCTTGAATCACTTCCAATTGATATTGCTCACCTTCACCTGAATATAAAGGGATCTCACTATTGCTTAAATCAATAAGTTCCGCTCCGTATTTCTTGGAAATGTAGCGTGAGGCTATCCCTGTACGCCCTTGTTTACGTGGTGAACCATTAATGATTACTAATTTCATGAATATTCCTCCATTATCCCTTATTGCCGCTCACTCTAAATTCAATAATTTACCGATGTTTTCCGAGGTCACTTGCCAATACAGTATACCAAAACCGAAACCGAATTTCCTTGAATTTTGCTCATTCAAATTTCCCAGAGGCCACTTTAAGATACTTTTACACGAAAAAAACGAAAGACCGGAAATCTTTCGTTTAGCTTTTCATACCTTTAAACTAACGCTTCAATCTTGCCCATGAAATCTGCCATGACTCCCGATAACTTGGACTCAGCTTCTGGCATTGATTTACCTTGGACACCGAAATAGAATTTAATTTTCGGTTCAGTACCTGAAGGACGGAGGCATACCCATGTACCATCCTCAAGGAAATACTTCAATACGTTTGATTTCGGAAGCTCGATCAGTTCTTCACCCTCGGAAAGTAACGTACGCTTTTTGCTTCTTTGATAATCTTCTTCAACGACCACCGCGATTCCAGCTATACGAGCAGGCGGGTTTTGACGGAATTGATTCAAGATTCCTTGAATCTGTTTCGCTCCCTCAATGCCCTTTAAAGTTAATGAACGCAACCCTTCTAGGTAGAATCCATATTTTTCAAACACATTCAGTAACCCTTCATAAAGCGTCAAACCCTGCTTTTTATAATAAGCACAGACCTCAACAGCCAGCACAGCCGCTTGAATGGCATCTTTATCACGTGCAAAGTCTTTAATCAGATAACCATAGCTTTCTTCATATCCGAACAGAAAGCTATGTTCCCCGCTTTCGTTATACTGATTTATTTTCTCGGCGATGAACTTAAACCCGGTAAGTACATCAATCGTCTGCAAGCCATAGGACTCCGCAATCGTCCGCCCGATTTCCGAGGTGACGATTGTTTTTAAGACGACTCCATTTTGGGGAATATTCCCTTTTTCTTTTTTCTGGGACAGTAAATAATCAAGGAAAAGGGCGCCTGTTTGATTTCCAGTCAGGACAACATATTGACCCATCTCGTTTTTCACAGCAATTCCAAGCCGATCGGCATCTGGATCCGTTGCTATCAATAAGTCCGCTTCCACTTTGTTTCCAAGCTCGATTGCCATTTCAAATGCAGCTGGTTCCTCTGGATTTGGAGATTTGACTGTCGAAAAATCAGGATCTGGCAGTTCCTGGTCCTTAACTATATGCAAATTTTGATACCCTAAGCTTTGCAGTGCCCGCCTGACGGATTTATTTGCCGTTCCATGAAGCGGCGTAAAGACGATTGACACATCTATTTCCTCGGCAAGCCTTGGATTCTCGGGAACAGTGAGCAACTCTCGATTATATGCTGCATCCAATTCCTCCCCAATCATTTCGATGAGGCCCTGCCCTTTAAGAACTTCCGCTTCTTCAACCTGAATTTCAAGCTCATTTTCAATGGCATCCACATAGCTGATCACTTGATCCGCTGCTTCCGGTGGCAATTGTGCCCCATCTGGTCCATAAACCTTGTAACCATTATATTCAGGCGGATTGTGGCTTGCCGTAATGACAATTCCAGCAAAAGCATTCAGCTCGCGAACGGCAAATGATAATTCTGGTGTCGGACGCAACTCATCGAATAAATAAGCCTTCACCCCAAATGTCGCCAAGGTTTTAGCTGCTTCTAGTGCAAATTCAGGAGACTTATGTCTCGAATCATATGCAATCACAGCCCCTCTTCCTTTTGCCTCTTTCCCAAACGAAGAGATATATTGGGCCAACCCAACCGTTGCCTTCCTTACAGTATAAAGATTCATCCGGTTCGTTCCAGCTCCGATTTCCCCACGCATTCCGCCTGTTCCAAATTCTAAATTCTTATAAAAGGCATCTTCGAGTTTTGCTTCATCCCGCTGCATTTCCTCAAGGAGGACACGTAATTCCCCATTTAAATTCTGGTACCCTGCCCAAGTGGTGTATAAAGATTTCCAATCCATCTCCAACATCTCCTCCCAAACGCCTTATTTGTTATTATTATGTAGCTAGCTTACATATACAAAATTATCATATATATTCCAATAAATGAAGTAAAGGCTCGTAATGAATAGAACCGCATCAGCGTTCATCACATCACGAGCCCGTATACCTTTTATTTTCCGCCTTTTTGATAATGCAGTTTATAAATATCATGGCGGCGGTCTTTCAATTGCCTTACAGTACCTGACTGCCGTTCTCGCCGTAAGATCTCCAAATCAACATCGCCAATCAGGACCATCTCAAGGTTCGGGCTGGTTTCTCCGACTATGCCGTCACGTGCAAATTCGAAATCCGATGGAGCGAAGATTCCCGATTGAGCATATTGGATATCCATATTTTCCGTTTGAGGCAGATTCCCCACCGTTCCGGAGATGACGGTATAAATTTGATTTTCCACAGCACGGGCCTGGGCACAATAACGAACGCGCAGATAGCCTTGCCTGTCTTCTGTACAAAATGGAGTGAATATGATTTTTGCCCCCATATCGGTAGCAATCCGGGCAAGTTCCGGAAACTCAATATCATAACAAATTTGTATCGCGATTTTCCCGCAGTCCGTATCAAAGACACGAACACGGTCACCAGCGTTGATGCCCCACCATTTTCTTTCATTCGGTGTGATGTGAATTTTATATTGCTTTTCAATCGTCCCGTCACGACGGAATAAATAAGCGATATTATAGATGTTATCATCATCTTCTTTTACGAAATGGGAACCGCCGATGATATTGACGTTATACCTTACTGCTAAAGTGGTGAACAATTCAATGTACTGCTCCGTGAAATCGGACAGTTTCCGTACAGCCAAGCTTGGTGATCTTTCATTTAAGAAAGACATCAACTGGGTAGTGAACAATTCCGGGAATACGGCAAAATCCGCATTAGCATCCGAAGCCACGTCGGTGAAATACTCAACTTGGTTCGCGAAGTCCTCGAATGAATCGATTTTACGCAGCATGTATTGTACGACGCAGATCCGTACCGGTTCGGATGTTTTATAATAACGTTTTGTTTTCGGCTGATAATCGACGTTATTCCACTCCATGAGAGTAGCATACTTATTGGATTGCAGATCATCCGGCAAGTAATTCGGATTGATCCTCATTAGCGTGAAGCCATTTAAAAGCTGGAACGAAAGGACTGGGTCATATATTTTATGCAATTGCACCTCTTTGACATATTCCCTTGGTAGCAATTCCTCCGCATGTTTATGGTAATTGGGGATCCTGCCACCTATAATGATGCTTTTTAAATTCAATTGGGCAACAAGTTCTTTCCTTGAATCATATAGTCTTTGACCAATTTTCATCCTGCGGAATTTAGGATGGACCATGACCTCGATTCCATATAAATTATAACCGTCCGGATTATGATTCGTGATGTATCCATTATCAGTTACATCATCCCATGTATGGCGATCATCATATTCGTCAAAATTAATGATGAGGCTGGAACATGAGCCAATCACTCTACCATCATATTCAGCCACAAACTGTCCTTCTGGAAAAATCGCCAGATGGCTCTCAAGCTGATCTCGCTTCCAGGGAACCATTCCAGGAAAGCAACTCGACTGTAGAGCAATTATTTCATCTATATCTCCTAGCCTCATATTACGTATTTCCATTATTTTTTCATATTTATGCAGGTCTAAATTTGGCATTTTCCTCAGACTCCTTTAATCTCTTCCGTAAGAATTATACCCCTTATTCAAAAATTAAAACAACTGAACCTACCCAAGGTTTTCAAAATTCCATTGATAAAAATCATTCTTAATGTCCCAGAAAAAGAATATATATTTTACAGACGCAGTCCATACATACTATACTTTTCATGAGAGCAAAAAGAGATGGGGAAGAGGAACCATGAACAATACAAAACGCAGTGTGGAAAACTTATGTTTGTAGCCTGGCTGCTTCCATCATTGCTTTTTCAGGAAGCTTATATTTTTCTGAAATGAAGCAATATGAACCATGCTCGCTCTGTTGGTATCAGCGGATCATCATGTATCCTTTTACAATCATTTTAGGAATTGCAATCATTCGAAAAGATTATTGGATCAGCTTTTATACCATGATACTATCCGAATCGGGTGCATTCATTTCCACTTACCATAATTTGATACAAAAGGTCTCATCCTTTCTGACCACACCCTTGCATGCTGAAGGGTTTCATGTACAGTACAATATATTAACGTATTGGGTTTAATTACCATCCCATTCCTAGCCTTGACTGCATTCGTCATTATTTTTATATGCAGTTACATCGTATGGACAAGATCCAAGGAGGTTGCAGCTTAATGAAGAAAATGGCTATAATTTTAGTAATAATCGTCGCGCTATTTGTCCTGCTCGGCGTATTTACAAACATGAAAAAAGAAGAAAAATCAAAAGGAAATCCATACGGCAAAGATAAGCTCAAATCAGCTACTGTCGATCAGCTGGATGATCCCAATTATCAAAACTTGATCCTGCCTGAAGAATTGGAGCAGGACCTTCAAGATAATAAAGATGTGACCGTTTATTTCTATAGTCCTTCGAATTCGATCAGTCAAAAAACCACACCCGTCGTGGCACCTTTGGCAGAAAAGCTGGGAATCGATCTAGTTCAATACAACCTTTTGGAGTTTGAACAAGGCTGGAGCGATTATGGCATCAAAAAGGAGCCGACCATCGTTCACTATAAAAATGGACAGGAACAAGAACGGATCGTTGGCTTTAATAAAGAGGAAACCTTCGAGAAATGGTTCGAGGACCACGATATTAATTAAGGATGAAAAAAATGAGCCGGCCCTAACGGAAATCTTCACCCGTTATAGCCGGTTCATTTTTTTTGACTTATACTAAATATTGATTGGCCACCTTGATATCCATCATCTGCATCTCATTACCCGCTTCATGATGTATATGTGAAAAATGGTCATAATAAAAAGGGAAGAATATTCCGCATTCATTCAATAGAGTGATGTTATGTTGGAACAATTCTTCAGACTTAGATTCCATCACTATAGAATCTTCTCTCTTCTGTTTATCCAATATCGACATGAGGATTTGAAGACATGTCATAACTTGAAATGCATCTCTTAATGTTGCTAAGTAAGTAAAAGAACCCTGATTCGGCTTCAAAACGCCAATCTCACGAAAATGAAGGATTTCACTTTCCGTAAAGTATTTCGGAAATACAGATTCGTAGAAACGAGAAACGAGACTCGCTATTTCTTGCTCTTGTTCTTCAGTTGAAGAAAAGACCGTCTTCACTAAAAAAACCACCTTTTTTCAGATCCGTTAGACCTATCTAATATATGTATACTCTAGGACAAGCGATTTCTTTCCCAATAGAATAACATAAAAATTGTAAAAAATATGTGGTAATTTCCACCACGAAAATCTTAGCAATAGGTCAAAGGTTATTTTTTTCATTTAACCACAACCAAACAAGGCGAAAGTAGGAATGAAATTGGAAAATTTCAATATAACTAACCAACATTTATTAATAGAAGTACTGGACAGCTGGAATGGATTAACATTGGAAAAGCTTTTTAGGGAGCGGTGGAAAGCCCCAAAGAAGTTGGTGCATGAGTGGAGGATGAGTAAAGAAGTGACAGTGAACGGCAATTCCGTCACATGGTCAACTGTCCTTACTGAAGGAGATACGGTCAGCATCCCCATGCTGGATCAAACTGAAAATGAAACTGTTAAAACGGCAGACTTAGAAATATCCATCTTATATGAAGATGACCTGTTGTTGATAGCCAATAAACCGGCTGGAATGGATACTCACCCTTCTCTCCCAGGTGAAGCACACTCCCTCATCAATGGAGTTGCGCACCACCTTCGGCAAACCGGCCAGACCTGTATGATCAAGCATATTCATAGGCTTGATAAAGATACCACCGGTGCGGTCCTTTTTGCCAAAAACCGCCTCATTGGGTCCATGCTGGATAGAATGTTGGAAGCAAGGGAAATCAAACGGACTTACCTTGCTTTAGTCGAAGGAAACATAAAAAAGGATGAAGGCGAAATCAAAGAAAAAATTGGCCGGGACCGCCACCATGCCACGAGACGAAGGGTTTCCCCTTCAGGTCAGACCGCAGTTACCCATTACCGGGTGCTCAATCGCGATCCCAAGAAAAACTTGACACTCGTCAGCTGTACTTTGGAAAGCGGCCGAACCCACCAGATCAGGGTACATTTCAGCCATCTGAATCACCCTTTGGCCGGAGATACCCTTTATGGAGGAAGAAGGACTTTCCCACGTCAAGCCCTGCATGCACGAAAAATCGAATTCATCCACCCCATTTCCGAGGAAAAGTTGATTATTGAAGCTCCTTTCCTGGATCGACCTGAAATATTCAATTTTCACATATAATAGAAAAACACCGTTCCATTGGAACGGTGTTTCAGACTGTAGACAAACTCGATGAAAATCGAGTTTGTCTATTTTTTATGAGTTGTACAATTTGGCCGTTGATT